>DASQMT010000001.1:0-2925 GCA_035645355.1 Solirubrobacteraceae bacterium
TCGTTCGGTCCGATGACCTTTCCGCACCAGCTCGCGCGGGTGATGCTCGTCGAGCAGCTCTACCGCGCGCACAAGATCCTCGCCGGCGAGCCCTACCACCACTAAAGGGGGACAGTCTAAAGGGGGACAGTCCCTCTTTAGGTTGGCGGCGGTGCCATGATCGCGGCGTGACTCCACTGGACGACCTGAAGCTGGCCGTGCGCGAGGCGGCGGGCGAGCTGCGCAACGGCGCCGTCGCCGGTGACCGCCTCAGCCTGGAGCGGCCGCGCAAGGCGGGCTTCGGCGACTACTCGACCAACGCTGCGATGCTGCTCGCGCCCGCGCTTGGCGTGCCTCCGCGGGAGGTCGCCGAGCGGCTCGGCGCCGCGCTGCAGGAGCGGCTCGGCGGGCAGGTCGAGAAGGTCGAGGTCGCCGGCCCGGGGTTCCTCAACCTGTTTCTGGCCGACCCCTGGTATCTCGCCGCGATCGGCGACGTGCTCGCCACCGGCGAGCGCTTCGGCGCGGCCGCGCAGGGCGAGCGCATCCATATCGAGTTCGTCTCGGCCAACCCCACCGGCCCGCTGACCGCAGCCTCGGGCCGTCATGCCGCCTTCGGCGACGCCCTGGCCCGGATCCTCGAGCTGGCCGGCAACACGATCGAGCGCGAGTACTACTTCAACGACGGGGGCGGGCAGGTGCTGCGGCTGGGCCAGTCGATCGCGGCCCGGGCGCGCGGCGAGGAGCCGCCCGAGGACGGCTACCAGGGAGAGTACGTGGCCGAGCTGGCCGCCCGGATCCCGGACGCGCCTTCCAAGTCGCCCGAGGAGCTCGCGAGCGCGGGCGTCGAGCTCCTGATGGCCGAGATCCGGGCGACGCTCGAGCGCTTCCGCGTGCGGTTCGACCGCTGGTTCTCCGAGGCGTCCCTCTACGAGGGCGAGCCGAGCGCCTGGGAGCGGGCGCGCATGCAGCTCGCGGCCGAGGGGCGCTCCTACCGCAGCGAGGACGCGCTCTGGCTGCGCACGACGGCGCTCGGCGACGACAAGGACCGCGTGCTCGAGCGCTCGACGGGCGAGCCGACCTACCTGGCGTCGGACGTCGCCTACTCGCGCGACAAGCTCGAGCGCGGCTACGACCGCCTGATCAACGTGCTCGGCGCCGACCACCACGGCTACGTCGCGCGCCTCAAGTCCACCGTCGCGGCCGTGGGCGCCGACCCGGACCGGCTCGAGGTCCCGCTGCTTCAGTTCGTGCACGTCGTCGAAGGCGGCGCGCGCGCGTCGATGTCCAAGCGGCGCGGCGACTTCGTGACGCTCGAAGAGCTGATCGAGGAGATCGGCGTCGACGCGACGCGCTGGTTCATGCTGTCGCGCTCGGCCGACTCGACCGTCGACCTCGACCTGACGCTCGCGCGCCAGCAGTCAGCGGAGAACCCCGTCTACTACGTGCAGTACGCGCACGCTCGGATCGCCTCAGTGCTCGCCAAGGCCGGCGAGCGGCGCGTCGCGGAGGCGCTCGCCGTGCCGCACGCGGGCCTGGCGCTCCAGCCGGCCGAGCGCGAGCTCGTCAAGAAGCTGCTCGCGTTCCCGGCGGAGGTCGCCGAGGCGGCGGATCGCCGCGCGCCGCACCGGATCGCCGTCTACGCGCTCGAGACCGCGCAGGCGTTCACGGCGTTCTACCGCGACTGCCAGATCGTCGGCGCGGAGCCGGGGGCGCTCGAGTCGTTCCGGCTCGCGCTCAGCGTGGCGACACAGCGGGTGATCGCGCGGGCACTCGGGCTGCTCGGCGTGACGGCGCCAGAGCAGATGTGAGCAGCGCGGTCACATGCGCGGCCGGCTGCGGCCGGCTGAAGTGATAGCCCTGACCGAAGGTACAGCCCGCCGCCGCGGCGAAGCTGAGCTGCTCCGCGGTCTCGATCCCCTTGGCCACGACGTCCATGCCGAGGCCCGGCGCCCAACGTCGCGATCGCGCGCACGATCGCCGCGCCGGCCGCGTCACCGGGCAGCGTGTAGGAACGAGCGGTCGACCTTGAGCATCTGCACAGGCAGCTCGCGCAGGCGCGTGAACGACGAGTACTCCGTGCCTCTGTCTCGGCCTGCGGCCTCGCCACCGGCTTCGCCTCGCGTCGAGCGCCAGCACCACGCCAGCTCGTGCAGGCGCCCGAGCACGCGCCGCGTGCCGTCGTACTCGTGCATCGCGGCCTCGCTGACCTCGATCAGCATCTGTCCCGGAGCGAGCGCATGGCGCTCGAGCGCGGCGCACACACGCCCGGCGTAGCCGTCGTCGCCCAGCTCCCGCGACGAGGCGTTGAACGCCACCCGCGGCAGCAGGCCCAGCTCGCCCCGGGCGGCCGCCTGCAAGCAGACGGCCTCGAGCACCCATCCCCGATCCGCGCGATCAGGCCCGTCTCCTCGGCGTGCGGGAGGAAGTCCGCCGGCGCGACGAGCCCGCGCTCGGGATCCTGCCAGCGCACGAGCGCCTCGACCCCGCGCAGCCGGCCGCTCGGCAGCTCGTGCAGCGGCTGGAAGTAAAGGACGAGCTGGTCCTCGGCGAGTGCTCGGCGCAACCTCGCGGTAAGCGTCAGCTTGCGGCGCGTCTCGCCCGCACGCCGGCCTCGTCGGCGACGTAGGTGACCATCGGGCTGCGCTCGATCAGCGCTCGGAAGATCGCGGGATCGGGCCCCATCTCAGAGCTGATCGTCCGATGGGAGCCCGGACTGAAGTCCTAGAGCTCGCCGAACAGGTTCAGCCCGAGCGAGTCGAGCGCCTGCTGCGCCTCCCCGTTGAGCCGCGTGAGCTCGCCCGTCAGCAGCAGCATCCCCATCGCGATCAGCACGAGGCCCGAGACGCCGGTGATGATCAGGTAGCGATCGCGCAGCCAGCGGAACGCGCCCCAGGCGCGGGTGAAGGCCAGCGCGGTGAGCAGAAACGGGACGCTGAGCCCGAGCGA
>DASQMT010000002.1:0-6132 GCA_035645355.1 Solirubrobacteraceae bacterium
GCCACGGCGGTGCTGGCCTCCTCGCCGAACAGCGAGAGCGGCTTGCGCTCGGGCGTCACGACGGCGACGACGACGTCGTCCTGGCCCATCGCATGCGCTTCGCCCGCGGTCATCAGCGCGAGCTCGTAGACCGGCAGCGGCCAGACCGAGCCTGGCGGGACGACCATCGCGAGCCGCTTGCTGTAGCCCTGCTCGATGTCGCTCAGAAGGCCGCCGTAGATCTCGGGATCGCCGCCGGGCCACCACGTCGTCCCGCCCTCGACGCCGCTGACGGCGCGTCCACCGGGCGCGAGCAGCAGCGCGTCGAACGTGCGCGTCGCGCCGTCGCTGAGCTCCAGGCGACCCGCGGCATCGTCGACGGCGACGACCTCGGCCTGGACGAGCTCGGCGCCGGTCTCCGCGGCGCCCGTGCTCAGCGGCACACGGTGCGCGCCACCGAGCGCGAACGGCTCCGCGACCGCCATCGGCCGGAAGGTGAAATCCGGGTCGGGCGCGATCAGCTCGAGGCTGAGCTTCTCGGCGGCGAGCGCATGCAGCGCCAGCAGCGCCTCGAGACCGGCAACGCCTCCGCCAGCGATCGCGATCTTCATGCCACGACGATATCGCCCGCGGGAGGTCGCTGATCCGCGGCCGGCCCGTCGAGGACGTGCCCGCGGCGGGGCGTCCTCGAACGCAATCGGCCCGGCTGGTGCCGGGCCGATTCGCGATCGTGGTCTCTCCCGGCCCTAGCCGGCAGCGGCCGCGGGCACAGCGTTGCGCACGATGCGCTCCGGTGCCGCCTCGGGCTTGAGCAGGCGCAGCGTGAGCACCAGGAAGCCGATGCCGATGAGCAGCAGCGCGGCGCCCATGACGATCACGAACAGCGCGACGCTCTCGGCGAAATAGGCCGTGTTGAGCGCGGTCTGGAAGGCAGTCGAGCTGATCCAGATGTTGCGCGCCGGGTTCTCGACCGGCTGGCCGCTCTTGGGGTCCAGCGCGGCGGCCTTCTCGTCACCGGTCGGCTTGCCCGAGTCGTCCAGGAAGCGATCCATCTGCGAGTAGGTCTTGCCGCCGGTCGCCGCGATGGTGTGCTTTCGCACGGTGGCCGCGAACTCCTTCGCCTCGGCGCCCGTGTCGACCTTTTGGCCGGGGATGGCGGAGTCCGGGGTGCCGACGATCTGCTCGCGGGCGAGGTCGCTGTGGACGGTCTCGCGCCCGGAGATGCCGATCACGAGCGCTCCGATACCGAGCGCGATCAGCAGGATGCTGGCGACGATGCCGCCCTTGCGGAACGTGTTGGTCATGCGGACTCCCTCTGACACTGCGTGAGCATTGCCTGCAGCCTGCCGCGAATGCCCGTCGCGCTCATCGGCCCGTGCCCGCAGACCGGCTCAGTAGAAGACCGCGGTCCGGGCCGACTAGACCGCGGCGAGCAGCTCTGAGCGCTCGTCCGCGGCGGACCGGGAGAGCTGGTCGAGCGCCGAGCGGATGATGCGCGACACGTGCATCTGAGAGCAGCCGACGAGCTCGCCGATCTCCGATTGCGTCAGGTCCTGCTCGAAGCGCAGGCGCAGGATCTGGCGCTCGCGAGCCGTGAGCTCCGAGAGCAGGTCCTGCGCCAGCACCGCGTTCTCGACCTGGCGGAATCGCCCGTCCTCGGCCCCGAGCGTCGCCGCGAGCGTGTCGGTCTGATCGGGTCCGGCGGGCTGGTCGAGCGACACGCCGCCGCGCGCGTGCGACGCCTCGAGCGTCTCGAGGATCGCCTCGACCGAGGAGCCCGTCGCACGCGCCAGCTCCTCGCCCGTAGGGGAGCGCCCGAGCTCGCCGCTGAGTGCGTCGGCCGCGCTGTCGAGGCGCAGCACCCGCTCCTGCAGGTCGCGCGGCGGACGCACGGTCCAGGTGTGATCGCGGAAGTAGCGCTGCAGCTCGCCGACCATCGTCGGGACCGCGAACGAGCTGAACGCGAAGCCGCGATCCGGGTCGAAGCGGTCGATCGCCTTGAGCAGCGCCAGGCAGGCCAGCTGCATGCGGTCGTCCTGGGAGACGCTGCTACGGCTGTAGCGCGCGGCCACGCTCGCCGCGAGCCGCATGTAGCGCTTGACCAGCTGCTCCTTGATGGCCGGATCGCCCGTCTCCCGGTAGCGGCGGAAGAGCAGGCGCTCCTCGTGCCGGTCGCCCAGCGCCCGTGTCGGCCAGTCGTGTGCCATGGTACTCACCGGCCGCCGTCAGGCGGTGCGGGCGCGCTTCTTTTCCTTCGGCTCGTCGCGCTCGTCGAGCTGCAGCTCGCGCTCCGCGCCGGGCTTGCCCTCCTCGAGCTGGAGAGACCGCTCGCGCTCCGCGTTGAGCTCCGCGCCGAGCAGGATCGCCACGTTCGTCAGCCACAGCCAGACCAGGAAGATCACGACGCCGCCGAGCGCCCCGTAGGTCTTGTTGTAGGAGCCGAAGTTCGCCACGTAGAACGCGAACACTGCGGATGCGATCAGCCACACGACGACCGCCAGCGCGGCGCCCGGCAGGATCGACTTGAAGCCGCGCAGCTTCGCGTTGGGCGACGCGAAGTACAGAAGAGCGACCATCCCCATCACGACCGCAAGCAGCACCGGCCACTTCGCGATGTCCCAGGCCGTCACGGCGGCCGAGCCCAGGCCAACAGCGGAGCCGACGGCATCGGCCAGCGGACCGGTCACGACGAGCGCCAGCAGGACGATCGCGAGCAGCAGGATCAGCACGAGCGTCACCAGCATCTGGAGTGGTCGCAGCTTGAAGAAGGCGCGACCCTCCTCCACCTCGTAGATCGTGTTGGACGCGCGCATGAACGCGCCGACGTAGCCGGACGCGGTCCAGAGCGCGGACACGATGCCGGCGATCAGCAGGATCCCCGCGGTCCCGCTGCTCTTCGTGATCTCCTCGATCGGGCCCTTGAAGGTGTCGACGGCGGACGCCGGCCCGATCGAGCTGATCACGTCGGTCAACGCTTTGGTGACCGTCGCGGGATCGCCGACCAGGCCGACTATCGACACCAGCGCGATCAGCGCGGGGAAGATCGACAGAACGCCGTAGTAGGTGAGCGCCGCGGCCTTGTCTGTGAGCTCGTCCTCCTTGAACTCGGTGACCGTGCGCTTGAGCGTCTGCCCCAGCGACCCCTTGCGCGCGTGGGTCGGCCCCTCAGGGCGCCGCCCGGAGCGCTTCTGGTCGCTGGTGCTTTCGGCCGCGGTGCTCATCCGTCCGTTTCCCGGCTCGCTAGCGGCGCGTGCGGCCGGTGTCGTCGTCGATGTCGATCTCCTCGCGACGGACGTCCTCCGTCACAGTCTTCTCCTCGACCTCGACGTCCTTGTCGAGCCGGACGCGCTCCTTCGGGACGGCACGCTTCTCCGCGACGACCTCCTCCTCGTGCAGCACGACCTCGTGCTCCTCCTCGGAGATGTCGGGGCCGGACGTCGCGTCGCCGACGTTCGCGTCCGTGATCGGCTCGCGTTCGAGGCGGATCTCCTCGCGCTTCACGGGCACGGTCTTCGTCACCTCGTCGGTCACGACGTGCTTGCGCAGGCGGACACGGCCAGACTCACGCTCTGTCTTGCCGACCCGCAGCTCCTCCTCGGAGCGGGTCATCGCCTGATCGGTCTCGGGGCCGGAGACGTCGCGGCCCACGGTGCCCTCGCGGTCGAAGTCCCGGTCCGTGTCGCTGAAGTCGCGGCGCGTGCCGCCCTCGGGCAGGCCCGTGTCCGAGCGCGTCTCGGAGTAGTCCATGCCGTAGTAGCGGTAGAGCTCGGCCTCTTCGTTCTGCGAGAGCTGGCCGTTGGGGTCCATCTTCGGCGCGTCCTTGACCATCGCCTTGTCGAACGGCACGCGCAGCGCGCCGTCGGCCTCGCTGGCGTCGCGGAGCGGCACGAACGTGCTCTTGCCACCGAACATGCCGGTGTTGACGAGCGCCCACTCGGGAGCGTCGGTCTCGGCGTCGAGGTAGATCTCCTCGATCGAGCCGATCTTGTCGCCGTTGCTGTCGGAGAGGTTCTCTCCGCGGTATTGCAGGATCCGATCCTTGTCGAGCGTTGCCATTTCTTGGCGCCTCCCTGGTGGATTTACGGGGATGGGTACGGACGTGGGCCAGCTGGAGATCTCCTTCGGAGCGACCCGTCCTTTCATCTACCCCGGGAGTCGCCCGGCTCAACCCGCCCGGGACACATCTCGCGTGTAGCGGGACACGCTCGGCACATCGGCCAGGCGGTTTGTCCCGAAACCGGGTACGGTGGCGCCCGGATCTATGACCGAGCGGATCGCGACCAGCGACGCGCCGAACCGTGGACGGGGCCGGCGGGCCGTCGCCCAGCGCAATCACCTCGCGATCGTCGCGGCCACAGCCGCGCTGCTGCGCAAGCCTGAGCCGCTGAAGATGCAGGCCGTCGCGGCGGCCGCGCAGCTGAGTCGCTCGACGCTCTACCGGCACTTCGCGAATCCCGACGAGCTCCAGCGGGCCGTACAGCGGGAGACGCTCGCGCGGGCCGCCGACGCGATCCGCGACGCGATGCGCGGGCCGCGGCCGGCATTGGCTCAGCTCCGGAGCGTCGTCTCGGCGCTCGTCGAGATCGGTGCCGAGCTGCCGCTCGAAGTGCCGGGCGGCCCGCCGCCCGACGAGCTGCTCGTCAGCGCCGGGGAGGCGCTCTCGCCGCTGGCGGAGCGGCTGGCGGAGGCGGCGGGCCTCGACCAGGTGCCCGCCGGCGCCTGGCTCACCTGCGCGCTCGTCCAGCTCGTCGAGACCTGCTTGCGCGAGGGCTGGAACGCTCCCGACCGGCGCCGTCCCACCGTCGAGCTGCTGCTCGGCACGATCACCGATCCGCTCGACAGGGGACTGCTGCTGATCGACGCGACCGGCGCCGTCGTCGCGTCCAGCCCGGGCGGGCGCGCCGGGCTCGAGGCCGTCGATCCCGGCCGGCCCGCGATCGTGCGCAGCGGCGGGCTCTACGAGGACGGCTCGGCGGCGGCGGCGGAGACCCACCCGGTCAGCACCGCGCTGGCGAGCGGCGAGGCGCAGCAGGGTGTTCGCGGCCACCACTCGAGTGACGGCGGGGTGAGCTGGTTCTCGATCGACGTGCACGCGCTGCGCCGCTCGCCCGGCGCGGAGCTCTACGGCTTCGTCGCGGTCTACCGAGACGTCAGCGAGGAGAAGCGCTTCGAGCAGGCGAAGCTGCGCCCCGGAGGCGACCTGAGCGCCACGGGCGTGCCGCTGTTCGACATCCTGCGCGTGCTCGACGAGGTACCTCCGCCGCTGCTGCCCGACCAGCTGATCGCCGAGGCGATGCGGATCGCGCGCGGGCCCGTTGCCCTGTACGTGCTCGACATCGACGGCTCCCGCCTGCTGCGACTGGCCGGCACGGACGAGTTCCCGACGCAGCTGCAGGCGCCGCTCTCGCTCGGGCCGGAGCTCGCCGAGGACGGGTTGCCCGACCTGACCGCGCACCTAAGACGGGAGCTGCCGGGCGTCGTGATGGCGCCGATGTGGCTGCGCAACCGGGCCGTCGGCGTGCTGCTCGCGCGCCGCGGCTCCGAGTCAGGCCTGCTCGAGGTCGCGCGCCTGGGCGCCGCCGCCATGGAGCTGGCCGGGGGCTACACGGACGTCTTCGACGCCGCCCGCCGGCGCAAGGAGATGACGCCCGCCGCCGAGCTGCAGCAGTCGCTGCTGCCGCCGCGCATCGTGCGCATGGGCAGTGGCGAGCTGGCCGGCAGTGTGCTTCCCAGCTACGACGTCGGCGGCGACTGGTTCGACTACGTCGAGAACCGTGACGGCGCGTGGATCGCGATCGCCGACGGCGCGGGCCGCGGGCCGCGCGCGGGCGGGCTCAGCAGCGTCGCGCTGTCCGCGCTGCGGGCGGCACGGCGCAACGACTGCACGCTCGAGGAGGCCGCGCAGCTGATGGACGAGACCGTCGCGGCGGCCGGCGGTCCGGAGTTCTTCGTCACCGCCGTGATCGCCCGCTGGCATCCCGTCTACTCGCTCTTCAGCTGGATCAACCTGGGCCACCCACCGCCGATGCTGATCTGCGCTGACGACGCGGTCGAGGAGCTCGCGACGCAGCCCGACCTCCCGCTCGGGCTGACCGAGCGCACGCGCGCCTTCCGGCGCCACCAGCGCCGCCTCGAGGACGGCGACCGGCTGGT
>DASQMT010000003.1:0-6105 GCA_035645355.1 Solirubrobacteraceae bacterium
GGCGGCGTAGCACGAGCTCCGTGACCGGCACGTCGCCGGCGCCCGGCCAGTACACGCGCGCGTCGAGCCCGTCTCGCGCGCCGGCGTGCAGGTTGTCCTCGGCGGCGGCGAACGACATCTGCGTCCAGATCGGACGCTCGCCCTCGACGAGCGCGCGCACCAGGCCGTAATAGAAGGCGGCATTGGCGAGCATGTCCACGACCGTGGGCCCGGCCGGCAGCACGCGGTTCTCCACGCGCACGTGCGGGCGCCCGCGCACGACCTCGTAGACGGGCCGGTTCCAGCGGTAGATCGTGCCGTTGTGGAGCTTGAGCTCGCCGAGCGTCGGGCTGTCGCCGCGATCGAGCACCTCGACCGGGTCCTCGTCGTCGCACAGCGGCAGCAGCGCCGGGAAGTAGCGCACGTTCTCCTCGAACAGGTCGAAGATCGAGGTGATCCAGCGCTCGCCGAACCACACCCGCGGGCGCACGCCCTGGGCCTTCAGTTCCTCCGGCCGCGTGTCGGTGGCCTGCGCGAACAGCGCGATCCGCGTCTCGCGCCAGAGCTCCTTGCCGAAGAAGAACGGCGAGTTCGCGCCGACCGCGAGCTGCGCGCCGGCGATCGCCTGGGCCGCGTTCCAGTGGGCGGCGAAGTCCTCCGGGTGCACGAGCTGGTGCAGCTGCATGCTCGTGCACGCGGCCTCGGGCGCGATCGAGTCGGCATACGCGTTCAAGCGCTCGACGCCGCCGATCGACAGGTGCAGATCCTCGCCGCGAGCGGCGAAGATCTGCTCGTTCAGGAGCGTGTAGCGCGGATTGGCGCTGAGCGAGCGCGAGTGCAGGTGCTGCTCGCCCAGCGTCGGCAGGATGCCGACGATCATCATGTGCGCGCCGACCGTGCTCGCCTTCTCCTCGGCCGCGTTGAGGCTGCCGCGGATCTGCGCCTCGAGCTCCGTGAAGACCTCGCCGTCGAGCAGTCGCGGCGGGATGTTGATCTCGATGTTGAACTGGCCGAGCTCGGTGACGAACGCGTCGTCTGAGATGCGCTCGAGCACCTCCGCGTTGGCGAGCGCGGGATCGCCGCACTCGTCGGTCAGGTTGAGCTCGATCTCGAGCCCGATCGAGCGCTTCTCCGCGTCGAAGCGCGACTCGCGCAGCATGCGCGCGAACACGTCGAGGTTGCGCTTGACCTTGTCGCGGTACTGCTGGCGGTCCTCACGACTGAAGACCTTGACCGCTACCTCTTCGCCCATCGGCGGCAAGGTACCCCAATTCTGCGCCTCCCGATCGTCGCGGCCGCCAGCGGGCCGCGCCGACCGGGAGGCGTTCGACAGTGCCTAGCGCGGCGCCCGGACCGTCACGGTCCGGCCGGCGCCGTCCACGTATGCGCCGGTGCCCAGCGCGACGACTCGGAACTGGCCCGAGCTGTGGATGCGGACCAGCTTGCGGTAGCGCGCCGTCGAGCCGGCGTCCTTGGCGAACGTGCGAGCCTTCTCGACCCAGACGCCTTGCTGCAGCTTCTGGATGCTCACGCTGACGCCAGGCACCTTCGGCCAGACGCTGCCGCGGAAGCGCACCGTGACGCTGTGGCGGTAGCGGGCGACCTTCTTCTTGTCCGTTCCCACCCGCAGCGCCACGCCGACGGTGACCTCCGGACTGACGACCTCCGGCCGTTGCGTCATGAGCGCCCGGAACCGCGTCGTGACCGGTACGGCGAGCACAGGGAGATTGAAGTTGCCGGCGGCGTCGGTCAACAGCGCGTTGCCGACATTCACCCAGCCCGCGTAGGGGAACGCGTTGCTCTGTAGCACCACACCGCGATTCGCGTTGCTCGTGCCCGTCAGCTGGCCGGCGAGCACCGTCGGCTTGCCGGCATGGACCGGGTTGGGCGCAGCCGTGAGCGACAGCCCGAGCGGCTGACGCCTGGTCTTGAAGGTCCGATGCTCGCCCCGGGTGATGCTGAAGCTGTTCTGCGCGATGAGCCGGTAGTGGTAGGTCGTCGCCGGAGCGAGCCCGGCGACCGGCACGCTGACGGCCACGGGATTGGCGCCCGCCCCCGCAGCGGTGACCGCCGTCGTCGCGCCGTACAGGCTCGTCGTGCCGTACTGGAAGAAGTAGGTCGTCGCGGCCTTGTTCGGATCGACGCGGCCGTTCAGTGTCGCGGTCGTCGGCGTGATGCTCGCGGCTGCGCCGGTCTTGGCGCCCGGCTTGCCGGCTGCGCCGGCTGTTCCGGGCGCGAGCAGCGCAAGCGCCAGCGCGAACAGCAGTGTCCCTCTCAGCATGGTCCTCCCATCGGACGTTCCCGTTGCCCCTCGATCGCGACTGATAACACGCGCGGCCGCGGAATGCTTCGCCGTTGCTCCGGGATCAGCCGGCGGCGGCGCGGTCGTATCCCGCCTCGGGCCACACGCGGGGCGGCCGCCGGCTGCCGTCGCGCTCGGCGCGGCGCAGCTGCCGCGCGCGCACCACGAGCATCGCCACGAGCTCGCCGGTCGGCCGGAACGGGTTCGCGACAACGTGGTGGTCGTCGAGCGAGATCGCGGCCCACAGCTCGCCTCCGACCTCCGCCACCAGCACGACGCCACGTGGCGCGCGCGTGGAGTCGAGCTGCGCCAGGCGGTCGAGCGCGCCTTCGTCGCCGGGCAGCGCGTAGCGCAGTGTCATGGCCGGTGCGCCGTCGTCGATCCGCTGCGTCGGCCCGAGGAACCGCTTGATGAAGGTGGTTGTGCTCATGGCTGAATTGTCCGCTCCGCGGGCCATCCGCACATCGGGCAGATGGCGCGCGATCGGGCGCCCAGCGCCTTAGTCGCGAGGCGGTGGCCCTTATTGCGAGAACGAGCAGAGAAAAGGCCGCCGCGCTCGGGGGAAGGAGCGCGACGGCCGGGTACTTAGGCGGCGGGCCCGCGGATGCCGGGGAGAGGAGAGAGCTGTCCTGGGGGCTGGCCTTGAGGATCCTGAGGAGGGATCTGGGGTTGTTGTGGACAGCATCCTGCCCGACGGCGGCGGGCATGTCGTTACGGTTTGGCGACCAATCTACGTGGTGTTAGCCACACCCCCGGCAACCGCCGCCTGGCCGTACGCGATGCCACCGTCGTTCGGCGGCAGCCGGCGCGGGACGAGTACGCGCAGGCCGGCCTGCGCCAGGAGTGCCGAAGTGCGCTCGAGCATGACGCGGTTCTGGAACGCGCCCCCCGACAGGACGATCAGGTCGACACCGGAGCGGCGGGCGGCGAGGATGCACGCCCGCGCGGTGGCGCCGGCAAGCGCGGTGTGGAAGCGGGCCGCGACTGTGCCCGCGAGGGCGCCGCGCGCCAGGTCCTCGACGACCGCCGCGACCGTCGCACGCGCATCCAGCAGGATCGGGGTGGCGTCGATGACCGGCAGCGGATACGCGCCGCGCTCGCGCGGGTCGCAGGCTGCCTCCAGCTCGGCCGCCGCCTGCCCCTCGTAGTTGACCTCCGCGCGGATGCCACACAGCGCGGCCACGGCGTCGAACAGCCTTCCGGCGCTGCTCGTCTCCGGCGCCGCGGTGCCGCTGCGCACCAGCGCGCCGACCGCCTCCCAGCGCGCGCGCGGCACGCGCTCCGTCAGCGCCGCCGGGACGCCCGGATCGTCCTCTCCGAGCGCGTGCAGCCAGGCGCACGCCATCCGCCACGGCTCACGCACGGCGGCGTCACCTCCGGGCAGGCGCACGGGCCAGAGGTGGCCGGCGCGCTCGCAGCCCGCGACGCCGCCGACGAGCAGCTCGCCGCCCCAGACGGCGCCGTCGCTGCCGAGCCCGGCGCCATCGTAGATCGCGCCGACGGCCGGGCCGGCCTCGCCGTGTTCGGCCAGACAGGCCGCGAGGTGCGCGTGATGGTGCTGCACGGCGACCCGCTCGACGTCCTCGCGCTCGAGCGCGTAGGCGGTCGAGAGGTAGTCGGGGTGGAGATCGTGCGCGACCACCTCGGGCGTCACGTCGAACAGGTGCTCGAAATGTGCGACCCCCTCCCGGTATGAGCGCAGCGTCTCCCAGTTCTTGAGGTCACCGATGTGATGGCCGACCCAGGCCCGGCCGCCCTTGGCCAGGCAGAAGGTGCTCTTCAGCTCCGCGCCGCACGCGAGCAGTGGGCGCTGTGCGGCGGGCAGCTCGATGCTCGCCGGCACGAGCCCGCGCGAGCGGCGCAGCACGAGCGGCCCGCGGAGCACGGAGTCGTCCACGCGCGTCTCGATCGGGCGGTCGTGGACGAGGAAGCGGTCGGCGATGGGCGCGAGGCGCTCGCGCGCCTCGGCGTCGTCGAAGGCGATCGGCTCGTCGGAGACGTTGCCGCTCGTCATCACCAGGGTGGCTCCGGCGTCCGCGAGCAGCAGGTGGTGCAGCGGCGTCGACGGCAGCATCACGCCGAGGTCTGGCTTGCCCGGTGCGACCGCGTCGGCGACGGCGGCGCCGGGACGCCGGGGCGCGATCACGATCGGGCGCTCGCGCCCGCACAGCAGGCGCTCCTCGTCCCGGCTGAGGACCACCAGCGCGCGCGCCGCCTCGAGGTCCGCGACCATCAGCGCGAAGGGCTTGTCCTCGCGGTGCTTGCGCGCGCGCAGCGCGCTGACGGCCGCGGCGTCGCCGGCGCTGCAGGCGAGGTGGTAGCCGCCGGCGCCCTTGACCGCGACGATCAGCCCGGCGAGCAGCGCGCGCGCCGCCTCCGCGACCGCGTCGGGCGCTCCGTCGAGAGCGACGGGGATGCCGTCGCGGTCGAGTAGCCGCACGCGCGGGCCACACTCCGGGCAGGCGTTCGGCTCGGCGTGGAAGCGGCGGTCGAGCGGGTCGTCGTACTCCGCGCGGCAGGCCTCGCAGAGCACGAACCCGGCCATCGTCGTGCGTGCACGGTCGTACGGCACGCCGCGCACGATCGTGAAACGCGGTCCGCAGTCGGTGCAGTTGATGAACGGATAGCGGAAGCGGCGGTCGCGCGGATCGCGCAGCTCGGAGACGCAGGCCTCGCACGGCGCGCTGTCGGGGGTGACCGGCGCGGCGGCGGGTCCGCCGCCGGTGCTCGCGACGATCGCGAACTCGCGCTCGCCCAGGCTCGCGAGCGCCTGGCTGCGCACGTGCTCGACGGTCGCGAGCGGCGGCGCCTCGCGCGGGAGTCGCTCGAGGAAGCGCTCGATCGCCGCCGCGGCTCCCTCGACCTCGAGCAGCACGCCGAGCTCGTCGTTGCGCACCCATCCCGCGAGCCGCTCGTCGCGCGCCAGGCGGTAGACGTAGGGCCGGAAGCCGACGCCCTGCACCGTTCCCTGGACGCGTGCGCGTATGCGGCGCGTCAAGGGCGGCGGCGCGCGCTCATGGCTCCTCCACCAGCACGCGCAGCGCGTGGTATGCGCTGGCCTGCGCCTCCTGGATGCGCGGGATGTGCTCCGAGCGGCTGACCACGACGTGATCGGCGAGCGCCTCGGCAGCCACGCGCCCGCCGTCGTAGCCGACCATCGCGATCGTGCGCATGCCGCGCCGGCGCCCCTCCTCGAGCGCCGCGATCACGCTGCCCGACGTGCCGCTGGTCGATAGCGCGAGCAGCACGTCCCCGGGGCGCGCGTGCGCGATCAGCTGGCGCGCGAAGATCGCATCCGGGCCGATGTCGTTGGCCAGCGCGGTCAGGATGCCGGTGTCCTCGGTCAGGTCGATCGCCGCCCGCGCCGGCCCGTCGCCGAGCGGCGCATGGAAGTCCGCGACCACGTCCATGGCGTCGGTCGCCGAGCCGCCGTTGCCGAGCGCCAGCAGCCGGCCGCCGGCCGCGTACGCTGCGCGCAGGTCTGCCGCCGCCGCCCGCAGCACGTCCGCGTTGCCGATCAGCGTCTGCACCCGCAGCGCCGCCGTCTCGGCGGCCTTGGTCAGCACGGAGGCGCGGACGTCGGCGACGACCGCCTCGAGGTCGTGCTCCTGCTCGCCCAGGAAGGGATACAGGAAGGCGGATGCTCCGCTGTCGTGCACCGTCTCGGCACGGCGGCCCTCGAGCAGCCCGCGGTGCTCGAAGAAGACGTGCACGAGCTCCCAGAGGACGTGGTAGGCCGTCTCGGTGAGCTCCTGGCGCACGAACGGGTCGCCCGGTGGGTCGAAGTCGAGCGCCAGGCAGCCGCGCGCTCGCGCCAGCGCCAC
>DASQMT010000004.1:0-2234 GCA_035645355.1 Solirubrobacteraceae bacterium
CCGGCGTGCTGTCGATCAACTCGAACACCTCGGTGCGCGTGAGCACGCCGTTCGGCGGTTTCAAGCAGTCGGGCGTCGGGCGCGAGCTCGGCCCGCACGCGCTCGACCACTACACCGAGGTCAAGTCCGTCTACTACGCGACTGGGGGCTAGCTTGGCTCGGCTCGACGGGAAGGTCTGCGTCATCACCGGCGCCGCGAGCGGCATCGGGGCGGAGACCGCGCGGCTGTTCATGGACGAAGGCGCGACGGTCGCCGGCGTGGACCTGCGCGACGACGGCGTCGGCACGCTCAGCCTCGCGGTCGACGTCGCCGACGAGCAGCAGGTCGCCGGCCTGTACACCCGCGTGCGCGACGAGTTCGGGCACATCGACGTGCTCTTCAACAACGCCGGCATCTCCCCCACCGACGACGCCTCGGTGCTCGACACGTCGCTGGAGGCGTGGCAGCGCGTGCAGGACGTCAACCTCAAGTCGGTCTTTCTCTGCTGCAAGCACGGGATCCCGCACCTGATCGCCAACGGCGGCGGCTCGGTCATCAACACCGCGTCGTTCGTCGCGACGATGGGCTCGGCAACGTCGCAGATCTCCTACACGGCCTCCAAGGGCGGCGTGCTCTCGCTCTCGCGTGAGCTCGGTGTGGAGTTCGCGCGCCGCAACGTGCGCGTCAACGCCCTCTGCCCCGGACCGGTCAACACGCCGCTGCTGCAGGAGCTGTTCGCGAAGGACCCGGTGGCGGCCGCCCGCCGGCTCGTTCACGTGCCATCGGGGCGCTTCGCGGAGGTGCGTGAAATCGCCAACGCGGTGCTGTTCCTGGCCAGCGACGAGTCGACCTATGTGAACGCCACCAGCTTCATGGTCGACGGCGGCATCACGCAGGCCTACACGACGCCGCTGTAGCCCCGACTGACATGCTTCGCGCTTGCCGGACGGCGAGCGCATCCTGATCGTCGGCGCCCTGCTTGCCGCGGCGCTGGCCGCATCGCTCGTTGCCGGGCGCGTGCGGCTCCCGGGGCTCGTCCTGTTCCTAGGGCTCGGCATGGCGATCGGCTCCGACGGCCTGCACCTGATCGAGTTCGACGACTTCCAGGTCGCCGAGACGATCGGCGTGATCGCGCTGGCCCTGATCCTGTTCGAGGGCGGGCTGACCGCCGGCTGGGAGGAGATCCGGCCGGTGCTGCGGCCGGCGATCGGGCTCGCGCTGCCGGGAACACTGGTGACCGCCGGTGTCGCGGGTCTGGCGGCTTCGTGGCTGTTCGACTTCTCGACGCTCGAGGGCCTGCTCGTCGGCGCAATCGTCTCCTCGACCGACGGAGCGGCGGTGTTCTCGCTGCTGCGCGGCGCCGGATTGCGCAAGCGGCTGGAGCGTACGCTCGAGGGCGAGGCCGGCTTCAACGACCCGATCGCCGTGCTGCTCGTGCTCGGGTTCATCGAGTGGATCCTGCACCCGGGCTACGGCATCGTGGACATGCTCGGCCTGTTCGCGCAACAGCTCGGCCTGGGATTGGTAGCGGGCGTGGCGATCGGCTGGCTCGCAACACAGGCGTTCGAGTCGATGCGGCTCTCCAGCCCGGGCCTGTACCCCGTCGCATCGCTCGCCACCGCGGCGCTCGCATACGGCGCAGCCGAAACGCTCGGTGGCTCCGGCTTCCTCGCCGTCTACCTCGCCGGTCTCGGGCTGGGCTCGGCCAACATCCCGGCCAAGCGCACCGTCACCGCCTTCCACGAGGGCATGGCGTGGGTGGCGCAGCTGACGATGTTCCTGACGCTCGGGCTGCTCGTGTTTCCGGCCGACCTGGGCGAGGTCGCCTGGCGCGGGACGCTGCTGGCGCTCGTGATCGTGTTCGTCGCGCGGCCGCTCGCAACCGCGCTGGGCACGCTGGGCAGCGGCTTCAGCGTGCGCGAGAAGGGACTGCTCGGCTGGGCGGGGTTGCGCGGCGCAGTGCCGGTGGTGCTGGCGACGTTCCCCGTGATCGAGGAGGTGCCGCAGTCGGAGACCTTCTTCAACATCGTGTTCTTCGCGGTGCTTCTCTCCACATTGCTGCAGGGCACGACGATCGACACGGTTGCGCGCCGGCTCGGGGTCACGTCCGACGAGCCGGCCCGCTCGGCCTCGATCCTCGAGGTCGGAGCTGTGCGTGAGCTGGGCGCCGACGTGATCGAGCATATGATCCGCCCCGCCGACGCGGCGGCCGGTGCCCGGCTGCGCGACCTCGGGCTGCCGCGCGACGCGCTCG
>DASQMT010000005.1:0-3933 GCA_035645355.1 Solirubrobacteraceae bacterium
CGGCGGCGGCGAGCGTCGCGCCGGCGCTGGCCAGCGAGACCATGGCGATCGCCACCACGCCCGTCACGGCGAGGCCCTGGCCGAGGATCAGGAAGCCGAACAGCGCGGCGATCGCCGGCTCCAGGCTCATGATCACGCCGAAGAGCGCGGTCGGGAGCCGCCGCAGCGCGACCAGCTCGAACGCGTACGGGGCAAGCGGCATCAGCAGCGCAAGGCCGAGGCCGGCCAGGATCACATCCGGTATGAGCAGCTCGCCGCCGGCGACGGCGATTCCGGCCGGAAGCGTGACGAGCGCCGCGACGGCCAGCGATACCGACAGTCCCTCGAGGCCCGCCCAGCGCGCACCGACACGCTTCGTGAGCAGGATGTAGCCGGCCCAGAAGGCGCCGGCGAGGAGGGCGAAGGCCACGCCGGTCACGTCCAACGGCTCGCCGGCCCCGTTGCCCAAGGTGAGCAGCGCGACGCCCGCGCCGGCGAGCAGCACCCAGCCGACGTCGCGCAGATGGCGCGAGCCGGCCAGCGCAACGCCGAGCGGCCCGAGGAACTCGATCGTGACCGCCACGCCGAGCGGGATCCGCGCGATCGCCTCGAAGAAGCAGAGCGTCAGCAGGCCGGAGCAGGCGCCGAGCGCGACCGCCATGCCCATGTCCCCGCGGGCGGGGCCGCGAACGCGGGGCCGCGCCAGCGACCACAGCAGCAGCGCGGCGAGCACGAGCCGCAGCGCCACCACACCGGCCGGGCCGACGCGCTCGAAGAGCGGCTCCGACAACGCCGCGCCGAGCTGGATCGTGGACATCGCAGCGATCGCGAGCGCGATCCCCGACGCGCGGCCGGCGTCGGGGAGGGTAAGCGTCCGTGCGCCGGCCACGCTTCCTATCATGCCGCCTCCATGACCCCAGGCCACGACGACCTACTCCATGCCGCCGACGCGCTCGCGGCGCGCGTGCCCCAGCCGCTCGCGGCCCTGGCGCGGCTCGCCTACAACTACCGCTGGTCGTGGACGCCCGGTGGGCATGACCTGTTCGCCTCGATCGACCCGGTCCGCTGGGAGCGCTGCGGGGAGAACCCTGTGCGGCTGCTCGGCGAGACCGGGATCGAGGTGCTCGCGCGCGCCGCGAGCGACCCCGACCTGCTCGAGCGCGCCGACGGGGTCGAGGCGATCGTGCGCGCGGACCTGGACCGGCCGGCCTCGGAGGGCGTCGCGACGCCTGAGCACCCGATCGCCTACTTCTGTGCCGAGTTCGGGGTGCACCGCTCACTGCCCGTCTACTCCGGCGGCTTGGGCGCACTGGCCGGCGACATCCTCAAGGAGGCCTCGGATCGCGCGCTGCCGCTCGTCGCGGTCGGCCTGATGTACCGCCAGGGCTACTTCCGCCAGCGCATCGACGCCGGCGGCCGGCAGCACGAGTACTGGGTCGACACGGATCCCGAGCGCGTGCCGGCCGCGCTCGTGACCGGCGAGGACGGCGTCCCTGTGACGATCACCGTGCCGCTGCGCGGGTTCGAGGTGACCGCCCAGATCTGGCGCGTCGACGTGGGCCGCGTGCCGCTCTTCCTGCTCGACACGGAGCGCCGCGAGAACGACATCGGCGCGAGCTGGATCACGTCGCGGCTGTACATCGGGGACCCCGAGGCCCGGCTGGCGCAGTACGTGCTGCTCGGCATCGGCGGCGTGCGCGCCCTCGCCGCGCTCGGCATCGAGCCCTCCCTGATGCACCTCAACGAGGGCCATGCCGCGTTCATCTCGCTCGAGGCCGCGCGCGCCCACGCGGGCTCGTTCACGGACGGCATCGCCGCAGCGCGCGCGAAGACGATCTTCACGACCCATACCCCGGTGCCGGCCGGCAACGACACCTACCCTGCGCCGCAGGTGATCGAGGCGCTGGGAGGACTGACCGCCTCGATGGGGCTCGATCCGATGGAGGTCATCCGCCTGGGCCGGACGCGGCCCGGCGACGACGGTGAGCCGTTCGGGGTGAGTCAGTTCGCGCTGCGCACGACCCGCGCGGCGAACGGCGTGAGCCGGCGTCACGGCGAGGTCGCGCGAGGCATGTGGCACGGACTGTGGGCCGACAAGGCCGTCGAGGAGGTGCCGATCGGCCACGTCACGAACGGGGTGCACGTGCCGACGTGGATCGGCGCGCCGATGCGCACGCTGCTCGATCGCCACCTCGGCGATGGCTGGCTCGATCGCGTGGCCGACCCGGCTACCTGGGCGGGCGTGGACGCGATCTCCGACGAGGAGCTGTGGGCTGTCCGCTGCGAGCAGCGCGCCGAGCTGGTCGACTACGTGCGCGCCAAGAGCGTCGCCGACCGGCTCGGGCGCGACGACCCGCGCTCCTACGTCGAGGCGGCCGCGGGCGCCTTCGATCCCGACGCGCTGACGATCGGCTTCGCGCGCCGGCTGGCGACCTACAAGCGCCTGCACCTGCTCGTGCAGGACGCGGACCGTGCGCTCGCGCTGCTCGGCAACGGGCGCCCGGTGCAGCTCGTGCTGGCCGGCAAGGCGCACCCGCGCGACGAGGACGGCAAGCGGCTGGTCCAGCAGCTGTTCACGTTGAAGTGGGCGCCGGAGGTCGGCGGACGCGTGGTCTACCTCGACGACTACGACCTCTCGAGCGCGGCCCGCATGGTGCGCGGCTGCGACGTCTGGCTGAACCTGCCGCGGCCGCCGCTGGAGGCCAGCGGCACGAGCGGGATGAAGTCGGCCGTGAACGGCGGCCTCCAGCTCAGCGTGCTCGACGGCTGGTGGGCGGAGGGCTACGACGGCCACAACGGCTGGGCGCTGTCGGGCGAGGAGGACTCCGACCACGCGGCGCAGGACCGCCGCGACGGTGCTGAGCTGCACCGGTTGCTCGACGCGGAGGTGTCGCGCGAGTTCTACGCCCGCGACGCCGCGGGCATCCCGCGCGCGTGGCTGACGCGGATTCGCGCCTCACTCAGGACGAACGGCCCCGCGTTCTCGGCGACGCGCATGCTGCGCGACTACGCCGACCGCTACTACGCGGCGTAGCGCGCGCATGCCGAGGGACGCCGGGCGGCTATCCGAGCCGCCCGGCCTCCGATCGCCGCTAGAACTCCTGGTCGAGCGCCCCGCCGCAGAACGGGCAACTCGCCCGATCTCCGACGCGCTCAGCGAACCAGAGTCGCAGACAGCGCAGGCAACGGATCCGCGTCATGCGGACCTCCTTTCTCCGGAGCGCGCCGCGTAGGCATGCGGCGCGGCGATCCGGTCCTTCTTGCACCTCACAGTCTAGTCGGCCGCAGGGCGACCGAGCTGAAGCGCCGTCAGCGGTAGGCGGCGTGGCCCGTGATCGCCTGGCCGAGCACGAGCGCGTGCACCTCGGCGGTGCCCTCGTAGGTGACGACCGACTCGAGGTTGTTCATGTGCCGGATCGCGGGGTACTCGAGCGTGATCCCGTTCGCGCCGAGCACCTGGCGCGCCTCGCGGCAGACCTCGAGCGCCGCGTTGACGTTCGCGAGCTTGCCGAACGAGACGTGCTCGGGCCGCAGCTTCCCGGCGTCCTTCATGCGCCCGAGATGCAGCGCGAGCAGGGCGCCCTGGTTGACCTTGAGCAGCATCTGCGCGAGCTTGGCCTGCGTGAGCTGGAACGCGGCGATCGGCTTGCCGAACTGAACGCGGCTGGCCGAGTATTCGAGCGCCGCCTCGTAGCACGCGCGCGCGGCGCCGATCGCACCGAACACGATCCCGAAGCGGGCCTCGTTCAGGCAGGCCAGCGGGGCGCGCAGCCCCTCCGCCTCGGGCAGCTGGGCGGATGCCGGCAGCCGGACGTCATCGAGGACCAGCTCGGACGTCACGGACGCGCGCAGCGAAAGCTTCTTGTGGATGTCCTGGGTCGTGAACCCTGGCGTGTCCCGGGGAACGAGGAAGCCGCGCACGCCTTCGTCCGTGCGCGCCCAGACGACGGCGAC
>DASQMT010000006.1:0-7121 GCA_035645355.1 Solirubrobacteraceae bacterium
GCCGCTGCCGGTCTACGAGCTCGCGCTGATGACCGCGGGCGAAGCGCATGCGATGGGCCAGGACGACGTCGTCGTCGCCGTCGTGACGCCCGAGCGCAAGCCGCTCTCGCTGTTCGGCGAGGAGGCCAGCACCGCCGTGGCCGAGGAGCTCGAGGCCGCCGGCATCGCGCTCAAGACGGGCGTCGTCGCGCGCGTGGCCAGCGGCGGGCTGGTGCTCGAGCCCGGCGGCGAGAAGCTCTCGGTACAGCGCGTGTTCGCCGTGCCGCGGATCCTCGGTCCCGGTATCGAGGGGCTCGCCTGCGACGACGAGGGCTTCATCTGCGCCGGTGACGACGCCCGTGTGCAGGACTGCGAGCGCACGTGGGCGGCGGGTGACGGGGTGGTCTCCCCAGTCAAGTTCGGCGGCCTCGCCACCCATCAGGCGCGGCGCGCGGTGGCAGCGATCGCGGAGCTCGCGGGCATCGCAGGGGTACCCGATCCCGGCGAGCCCGTGCTCGAGGGGCGGCTGCTGATCGGCGCCGGCCGCACGCGCCGGCTCAGCGGCCGCGGCGATGCCGAGGGAGCGCCGCTCTGGTGGCCCGCGGGCAAGGTCGCGGGCGAGTACCTCCCGCGCTGGCTGACCGAGCACGGCCTCGCGCCGCGCGACAGCGAGGAGCCGCCGGAGAACGGCATCACCGTCCACCGCCCGTTACGCGACATGCAAGGGCCCGAGGCGCGCTACCTCTACGAGCTTGCGCGCCAGTTCCGCAGCCCCGATCCCGCGCCCGGAGCCTGAGCCGCCGCGAGCGCGATACGCCTGAGCGCTGAGACGCGGGTCAGTGCCCCGCAGCTGCCTCGTGCGCGTGCTTCGTGGCGAGCACGCCCGTCGCGCCTCGCACCATGTCGCCGAACGCGTGGGTCACGAACGGGTAGTTGCCCTCCTCGGCGAGCGTGAACTCGACCCAGCCGCCCTGGCTCGGGGCCAGGCTGATCGTCTGGGCGTCGTGACCGACCATGCCCTCGACCACCGTGCGATCGAACACCGTCCCGATGACGTGGAAGGCGCTCCAGATGCTCGGGCCGGCGTTGAGCACGAAAGCGCGGACCCGGTCTCCCCTGCGGACGGTGATCGGGGCGTCGGCGTATTGGTCGGCGTAGCCGTTGAAGGCGATCACGTCCGGCTTCTTCGCCGCCATCTTGACCATGTCGGCGTCAGCGCCCGGTTTGCCGATGTAGAACTCCTGCTGGGTGATCCACAGCTCCTTGTCGACAGGAGCGAGACCCTTGGGCCGCACGACGAACATGCCGACCATGCCGGCGCCCGTGTGCATCAGGACGGGCTTGGTCGCGCAGTGGTACATGAAGACGCCAGGGTGCCCGGCGGTGAAGCGGTAGCGCATCGACTTGCCCGGGGCCAGGTCGGCGTAGCGGGCGCCCGGGTCTACCTCGGCGGAGTGGAAGTCGAGCGAGTGCGGCAGATCGACCTTCATTGCCTCGTCGGAGCCGTTCGTCAGCCTGAAGTCGACCCGGTCTCCCTCGGTGACCACCATCGGCGGCGAGACTCCGGTGCCCCGATGCTCCTTGCCGTTGACCGCGAAGCTCCAGACCTCGGTCGGAGCGAGGCCCTTCGAGACCTGCGTCACGTGGTGGAACACGTCGACGTCGAACTTCTTCACGGCGCCTGACGGAACCGGCGGCAGCGTCGGGTCGACACGGGCGAACTTCTCGAACTCGATCCCTTTCGCGTCCGCGAGAGTCGGCGCGCCCGCCTCGGTGGCCGCTACCGGCGGCGCGGCCCGCTGCTCCACGACGGTCGTGACGCCGTCGTCGCCGCCCTTGAGGAGGGCGACGATCGAGACCGCCGACAGCAGCACAGCCACGAGTGCGATCAGCCCGACGCCCACGAACAGCCACTCGCGGCGAGCGGCGGAAGCCGGCGACGATCTGGTCGCACCGGGCGGTCTGTCCTCCCAGCCGTCAGCGGCGAGTTGCTCGGCGTCCTGTTCGGGCCTCGTGAGAGTGGGCATGCACCCATGCTGTTCTGACCGTCACGGGCCGGCATGCGTATTCCGCCGCACATCGAGGCGGATGGCTACTGCTCAGGGGCCGACGTGCGGGAAACCCGTAGCCGAGGTGCGCGCGCCCACGGATGCCCTCTCCGGCGGACGCGCCTAGCCTCGACGCATGCCTCGTGCTCCGATCCGTGCACTCGTCGCCGGCGGCGGCGTGGCCGGCCTGGAGGCGGTGCTGGCGCTCCAGGGCTTGGCAGGCGAGCGGGTCGCGATCGAGCTGTTCACCCCCGAGCGCCACTTCACCTACCGGCCGCTCGCGGTCGCCGAGCCGTTCCGGCCGGGCAGCGTCGAGCGTCTCGAGCTGTCGGCGATCGCCGCCGAACGTGGCGTGGCGCTGCATCGCGACGCACTCGCGCGCGTCCTGCCCGATGAGCGCGCGGTCGAGACGCAGGGTGGCGCGCGGCTCGAGTACGACAAGCTTGTGCTCGCGCTCGGCGCGCGGCCGGTCGAGGCCGTCCCCGGGGCGCTGACCTTTCGAGGGCCGCAGGACGCAAACCGCGTCGCCGATGTCGTCCGGCGCCTGCGCGCGGGGACCATCCGGCGGGTCGCCTTCGTCGTCCCGCCCGACAGCCCGTGGGCGCTGCCGGCCTACGAGCTCGCGCTTCAGGCGGCGGCCGCGGTGCGGCCGGACGCCCCGAGCGCCGACCTGGTGCTCGTGACGCCCGAGCCCACGCCGCTTGCCGCGTTCGGCGCCGAGTACGCGCCTGCTGTCAGAGCATTGCTGGCCAAGTGTGGAGTCGCGTTGCGCACCGGAGTCGCGGCCGAGGAGTTCGCGGACGGGCGGCTGTGGCTCGGGCTCGGCTCGCTCGAGGTCGACGCGGTGATCGCGCTCCCCCAGCTCGCCGGCCCGCACGTGCGCGGCGTGCCGTCCGACGCGCTCGGCTTCGTGCTCGTCGACGGCTTCACCCGCGTGCGCGGCCTCGAGGGCGTCCACGCCGTCGGCGACATCGCAGCGCACGCGCTCAAGCAGGGCGGCCTGGCAACGCAGCAGGCGGACGTCGCCGCGACCGTGATCGCCGCCGAGACCGGTGCCGACGTGCGCCCCAGCCCCTACCGCCCGGTGCTGCGCAGCCTGCTGCTGACCGGCGGCGAGCCGCTGCACCTGCGCAGCGACCCGACGGGCGGGTCGAGCGCATCCGACGAGCTGCTCTGGTGGCCGTCCGGAAAGATCGCCGGCCGGTATCTCGCGCCATACCTGGCGCAGCAGCTCCAGCGCGCGCGGCAGTCCAGGTCGGTGATCGCGCCCGCGGTCCTGCAGGCGGCCCGCTAGGGTCGCGTCCGTGGAGCCGATCCGTCTGGTGATCGCAGACGACCACGCGGTCGTCCGCACCGGGTTGAAGCTGGTGCTCGAGGCCGAGGAGGGCTTCGAGGTCGTCGCCGAGGCCGGCGACGTCGACGCTGCCAAGCGGATGGTGGCCGCGCGCCGCCCGGACGTGCTCGTGCTCGACCTCAACATGCCCGGGACGCCCAGCCTGCCCGCGATACCGGAGCTTGCGCAGCAGACCGCGGTGGTGGTGCTGACGATGCAGAGCGACCCGGCGTTCGCGCGCCAGGCGTTGCAGTCGGGCGCGCTCGGCTACGTGCTCAAGGAAGCGGCCGACGCCGAGCTGGTGAGCGCGGTCCGGGCCGCCGCGGACGGCCGCACCTACCTGAACCCCGAGCTCGGCGCCCGGATGGCTCTTGCACCGGCGGCCCCGGCGGGTCCGCCGGACGACCTGACCGGACGCGAGCTCGAGATCCTGCGGCTGATCGCGCTCGGCCACACGAACGCCGAGATCGGCGGCCGGCTCTTCCTGAGTGTGCGCACGATCGAGTCCCATCGAGCGCACATCCAGCAGAAGACCCGCCGTGGCACGCGTGCCGAGCTGGTCCGCTACGCACTCGACCACGGGCTGCTCGGCGACTGATCAGAGCGGGAACACGGCGGTCACCACCGTGCCCGAGCCGGAGGACTCGATCGCCAGTCTCCCGCCCATCAGCGCGGCGCGCTCGCGCATCCCGGCGAGGCCGAAGCCCGCGGACGGCTCAGACACGTCGAAGCCGCGCCCGTCGTCGCTCACCCGGACGCACACCTCGGCCCGCGCCTGCTCGACGAACACGCCGATGTGCCTGGCGCTCGCGTGCTTCGCGACGTTCGTCAGCGCCTCCTGCACGAGCCGGTAGACCGCTGTCTTGAGCTCCGGATCGAGCGCAGCGTCCGCGACGCGCACCTCCAGCTCCACCTCCAGGCCCTCGACGTCGGCCGAGCGGCGCGCGAGCCCCTCGATCGCCGCCTCGAGCCCCAGCTGGTCGAGTGCGGCGGGCCGCAGCTCGGTGATCAGCGCGCGCAGGTTCGAGATCTCGGTCGAGAGCTGCTCGGTGGCCTGCCGCGCCGCCTGCTCGAGCGCGTCGCCGCCCGCACGCAGGCCGCCGGCGAGCAGCACTCCGAGCGCCGCCAGTCCCTGCAGCGTCTCGTCGTGGAGCTCGCGCGCCCAGCGACTGCGCTCGCGCTCGGCCGAGCGCAGGCTGTGGCGGAGCCGCTCGGCCTCCACCGACCGGGCGGTCGAGACGGCCGTCGCCGCGCTGGCAGCGAAGGACAGCAGCAGCTCCTCGTCGCGATCGTCGAACTCGGCCCGCTCGTCGAGCCGGTCGAACGCGCACAGCACCCCGAGCGAGCGCTCGCGGTAGCGCAGCGGCACCAGCAGCGCGGTCTCGGCGCCGGTGATGCCGAGTCCCTCGTCGTGCAGGCCGAGTCGCACCGGGACGTCGGCGATCCGCTCGGGCCGGCCGCTGCGCAGGACCTCCCCGGCGACCGAGTCGCCCGCGGTCAGCGAGGCGGTCAGGGTGTGCTCCTCCAGCTGCCCCGCGCCGGCGGCCGCAACGAGCCGCTCGCCCTCGTGCAGCAGCAGCACGACCGCCCGCGCGCGCACGAGTGCGCGCCCGCGCTTGACGATCAGCTCGAGCACGCGATCCAGGTCGGTCTCGGAGCCGAGCGCGCGTGCGATCGCCGTCGTCGCCTCGAGACCCTCCATGGCCCGCTCGAGCTCGATCGATCGGGCGACGGAGTCGCTGTACACGCGCGCGTGGTCGATCGCGATCGCCGCCCAGTCCGCCAGCACTCCGACCGCGTGCAGGTCGGAGTCGCCGAACTGCTCGCCCTCGTGCTTCTCGGTCAGGTAGAGATTGCCCCAGGCCTCGCCGCGGATCAGCAGCGGTACGCCGAGGAACGTCGTCATCGGCGGGTGCGCGGCCGGGAAGCCGTACGAGTGCGGATGCGACCCCACGTCTGCGAGCACGAGCGGGCGCGGGTCGTCGATCAGCAGTCCCAGGACGCCGCGACCGCGCGGCAGCTCGCCGATCGCGGCGTAGGTGGCCCCGTCGAAGCCGCTCGTGAGGAACCGCTCAAGTCCGCTGCGCTGCGCATCGAGCACTCCGATCGCCGCGTAGCGCGCGCCGGTCAGCTCCCTGGCCGTCTCGAGCAGCCGCTCCAGCACGACCTCCACGTCGAGCTCGACCAGCAGCGAGCGGCCGGCCTCGAGGAGACGCTCGGCGCGCTGCGGGTCGAGCCGGTGCGAGCCGGCCGAGGTCATCCGTCCACCACGATCGTCACGACGACCGCCGTTCGCATCCCGCAAGCCGGTCGGGCACTCCGCCGCGACGCCCGGCGATCCGTCCCTGCTGGCGAGTCTCCGTCGACGTCTCCACCGCGCCCCCTCGTGGACTGCCCTCGGCGCTGCCGAGCCGGCGGGCCGAACTGATAGCAGGCGTCGCAACGGCGTGCCGGCGCCCGTCCGACCGGTTAGAGTTGACGGAGTCCCGAGGTGTCAGAGATGGTGACCCGTCCGATCAGCGCAACCGAGACGCCCGAGCGGCGCCAATCCGCACAGGACCTGCTGTGGTTCATCGCCGCCGGGACCGCCGGGACGGTCGGCGAGGAGTTCTTCCAGTGCCTCGTCAAGCACCTCGCGCTGGCGTTCCGCGCCGACGTCGCCTTCGTCGCCGAGGTCGTTCCAGAGCACCGTGACCGGGCCCGGTTCCTTGCCTGCTGGGAGGGCACGACCTTCGCAGAGCCAGTCGAGTACTGCATGGCGGGCACCCCGTGCGCGGAGGTCGGCGACACCGAGATCGTCTCCTACCCGCAGGGCGTGGTCGAGCGCTTCCCGGATGACGAGATGGTCGTCGAGCGCGGCCTCGACAGCTACCTCGGCGTCGCGCTGCGCGGCTCGGACGGCGCCCATCTCGGCCACCTGGGCGTGCTGGCGACGACACCGCTCGACCCGGGGGAGGAGAACCTCACCGCGCTGCGGATCTTCGCGGCGCGCGCCGCCGCGGAGGTCGAGCGCCGCGCCCACGAGCGCGCGCTGCGAGAGCGCGAGCGGCTCCACCGCGTGCTCGCCGAGGAGCAGGCGGCGCTGCGGCGCGTCGCGACGCTGGTCGCGACGGAGGCGCCGGAGCGCGAGCTGCTCGACATCGTCGCCAGTGAGGTCGGGCAACTGCTGGGGGCCGACGTCGCCAGCCTCGTGCGCCTCCACGGAGAGCGCGTCGAGATCGTCGCTGGCTGGAGCAGAGATCCCGAGCGCTCGGTGCCGACCGGCCTGATCATCGACGCCGACAGCGCGACGGCCACGAACAAGGCGCTGCGCTCCGGCCGGCCGGCGCGCGCCGAGGAGCACGAGATGCGCGCCGAGGGCTCTGCACAGGTGCTGCGTGACCTGGGCATCCGCTCCGCCGTCTCGGCGCCCGTCAGCGTCGCGGGCGGGTTGTGGGGCGCAGTCACGGCGGCCACGACGCGCGCAGAGCCGCTGCCGGCGGGCGCCGAGACCCGGCTGGGCGACTTCGCCGAGCTCGTCGCGCACGCGATCGCGAACGCCGACGCCCGCGAGCAGCTTGCCGCCTCGCGCGCGCGCATCGTCCAGGCGAGCGACGCCGAGCGGCGGCGGATCGAGCGCAACCTCCACGACGGCGCTCAGCAGCGACTCGTCTCGCTGGCGCTGTCGCTGCGGCTCGTCGAGAACCAGCTTCGCGACGACCCGAAGCTCGGCCCGATCCTCGCTCAGGCATCCGACGAGCTCGCGCGCGCCCTGCAGGAGC
>DASQMT010000007.1:0-5987 GCA_035645355.1 Solirubrobacteraceae bacterium
TGGTCGACGGGCACGTGCGCCGCACGGGCCGGGGTCGCGCGGCGCTCACGTCGCTCGTGCTGCGCTCGCTCAAGCAGGCCCGCTACTCGGCCCGCAACATCGGCCACCACGGGCTCCAGTCGGCGCGCTACTGCCATTTCACCTCGCCGATCCGGCGCTATCCGGACCTCGTCTGCCACCGTGCGCTGCTGGCGGCTATCGGCGCCGGCGAGGAACCGCCGGCGGCCTCGTCGATGGAGGAGCTGGGCGACTGGTGCTCGCTGCGCGAGCGGGACGCCGCGGCGATCGAGCGCAGCGCCGACGACGTCGCGCGCTGCTTCCTGCTCGAATTGGAGCTGTTCGAGCGTGGCTGGAGCGCCGAGTGGAGCGGCGAGGTGATCGGCCTGATCGGCGCCGGCGCGTTCGTCGGCTTCGGCGACGGGCACGAGGGGCTGCTGCCCGTGCGCCGCCTGCGTGGCGACTGGTGGGAGCTCGACGAGCTCGGGGTGATGCTGGTCGGCGCGGAGTCGGGCAAGGTGGTGCGGCTCGGCGACCCGGTGACGGTGCAGGTCGAGCGCGTCGACGCTCCGCGCGGGCGCGCCGATCTCTCCCCCGTAGAGTTGTGAGCCTGCCATGGCCGACATCGCGACCAACAAGCAGGCGTCCTACCGCTACCACCTGCTCGAGCGCTGGGAGTGCGGGCTCGTCCTCACCGGCACCGAGGTGAAGTCGCTGCGCGGCGGCAAGGCGCAGCTCAAGGACGGCTACGCGCAGGTGCAGGACGGCGAGGTCTGGCTGCACAACGTGCACATCGCGCCGTACGAGCCGGCGACGCGCGACAACCACGCGCCGGAGCGCCCGCGCAAGCTGCTCATGCACCGGCGCGAGATCGACCGCCTGCGCGGCAAGACGCGCGAGAAGGGGCTCACGATCGTGCCTACGCGGCTCTACTTCAAGGGCTCGCGGGCGAAGGTCGAGATCGCGCTCGCGCGCGGCAAGGACGTCGGCGACAAGCGCCAGACGATCAAGGAGCGCGAAATGAAGCGCGAGATGGAGCGGGCGGTGCGGCGGCGCTGAGGCGCGCTGGCGGCGCCGCGGGGCGCTTTGACAGGTATGTGCGACGTCAAGGCGCCCCGGGACCGACGGCCACCTCGATCCCGCACCCCTTGGAGCCGCCGTTGACGTTCGGCCAACGGCAGCGCCCGCGCCGGACGAAAACGACGCGGGGGAGAGTCGCCTGAAGAGCCCTCCGGTCAAGTGCAAGCACCTGACCCTCTGGGCGGCGGGCCTCTCACCTCGATGGCCTCGCTCTCTGCGACTCGTCCTCCGCGTCTGCGAGAAACCTATGTGCCCGGGCCCGCTCTTGACAAGGGCGCGCAACCTGGCGTTCCCGCATCCTCCGCGGAAAAGGAGTCCGTTAACTCCCGCTGCCAGACTGCTCGATGACGATGGAGATGGATCGCACCCAGACACAGTGGCTCCCGCCCGCGGCCTACGAGCCCGCGCCGTCGCCCGCCCCGGCCCCGCCGCCGCGGCGCTCGTGGTTCAAGCGCTACGCCACGCCGATCTTCTTCGGCATCCTCGCGCTGCTGAAGTGGGGCAAGGCGCTGCTGCTGCTCCTGCCGAAGGCGAAGCTGCTGACGACGTCGGCCTCGATGCTCGTCTCGGTTGGCGCCTATGCGCTGATCTGGGGCTGGAAGTTCGCGGTCGGGTTCGTCGGGCTGCTGTTCCTGCACGAGCTGGGCCACTACATTCAGCTCCGCCGCGAGGGCGTGAAGCCGTCCGGGATGGTCTTCATACCGTTCCTCGGCGCCGCCGTCGGTGCGCGCTCGCTCGGCGGCAGCGCGCTGGCGGAGGCGCGCGTCGGCCTCGCCGGTCCGATCCTGGGCTCGCTCGCCACGGCGGCGCTGCTGCCGATCGCGGCCAGCACCGGCGACGACTTCTGGTACGCGCTCGCGTTCACAGGCTTCTTCCTCAACCTCTTCAACCTGCTGCCGGTCGTACCGCTCGACGGCGGCCGCGCGATGGCGGCGATGGCACCATGGATGTGGTTCGTCGGCTTCGGCGCGATCGTCGTTCTGGTCTTCCTCTGGCCGAACCCGATCCTGATCCTGATCGCGCTGCTCGGCGGCTTCGAGACCTACCGCCGCTGGAAGCAGCGCAAGAAGGGGGAGGAGGGCAACGCGAACTACTACCGCGTCAAGCCCGTACACCGGCTGCTGGTGGCCGGCGTCTACGTCGGCCTGATCGTCGCGCTGGCGATCGGCATGGACCTCACGCACGTCGAGCGCACGTTCGACGACGCCTAAATTTTTCGCGCAGATTGCGAATGATGCGGTTGCGCGGCTCTTGAATCGCGCGGGCCGCTCGGAATAGGTTTCCAGAAGACGCGGAGGACACGCCGCAAAGAGCGAGGCCACTGAGGTGCGAGGCCCGCCGCCGAGAAGGTCCTGGCGCTTCACAGCGCTGGACCGGAGGGCTCCTCAAGCGGCTGTCCACCGCGTCGTTTCGTTTAATCCGTCCGGTGACCGACGCGCGCCGCCGCTCCCTGACGCTCGTCCTCTGCTGCATGGCGCAGTTCATGGTCGTGCTCGACGTGTCGATCGTGAACGTCGCGCTGCCGTCGATCTCGGCCGACCTCGGCTTCACCGCCGCCAGCCTGGCGTGGGTCGTGAACGCCTACACGCTCGCGTTCGCGGGCTTCCTGCTGCTCGGCGGCCGCGCAGCGGACCTGCTCGGGCGGCGCGAGGTGTTCGCCGGCGGCCTGACGCTGTTCGCGCTCGCCTCGCTCGCGGGCGGGCTCGCGCACGGTGAGCTGACGCTCGTCGCCGCCCGCGCCGCGCAGGGTCTCGGCGGCGCGATAGTCGCTCCGGCAACGCTCTCGATCCTGACGACCGGCTTCCCGGAGGGCCACGAGCGCAACCGGGCGCTCGGCCTCTGGGGAGCGATGGGGGCGATCGGCGGCGCCTCCGGCGCGCTGCTGGGCGGCGTGCTGACGGAGACGTTGAGCTGGCGCTGGATCCTGATCATCAACGTGCCGATCGGGCTGCTGGGAGCGCTCGCCGCCCTGCGCGTCGTGCGCGCGGCCCGTCCCGGCGGCGGCACACGCAAGTTCGACCTGGCCGGGGCGCTGAGCGTGACACTCGGCCTGCTGGTGCTCACGTACGGGATCGTGGAGTCCGGCGAGCACGGCTGGGGCTCCGCGCGGACGCTGCTCACGCTGGCGGGAGGAGTGGCGCTGCTGGCGCTGTTCCTGCTCGTCGAGGGTCGGCTCGCGACGCGGCCGCTGGTGCCACTGCGGATCTTCTCCTCACGCCCGCTGTCGGCGGCGAACGTCGTCGTGTTCTGCCTCGGCGGCTCGGTCTTCGCGATGTGGTACTTCGTCTCCCTCTACCTCCAGCAGGTGCTCGGCTACTCGCCGATCGAGGCGGGGCTCGCCTTCCTGCCGATGCCGCTCACGATCGCCGCCTGCACGCGGCGCGCCACGCGGATGACCGGCCGCCACGGCGCCGGTCCGGTGCTCGCGGCGGGGATGGCGCTCATCGCCGCCGGAATGCTGCTGTTCGCGCGCGTGGACGTCGACGGCGGCTACGCCTCTGACGTGCTGATGCCGGCGCTGCTGTGCTCGGCCGGGATCGGCTTCTCGTTCGTCCCGGTCACGATCGCCGCGACCGCCGGAGTGCACCGGACGGAGGCCGGGCTCGCGTCCGGGCTGGTGAACACGTCGCGCCAGATGGGCGGCTCGATCGGGCTCGCGCTGCTGGCCGCCGTCGCGACGCAGCACAGCACCGGGCGGGCGGACGACGTATCGCGGCTCGTGGCGCTCACGGAGGGCTTTCAGCGCGCATTCGCGCTCGGTGCGGCGATCGCGCTGGCCGGGGCGCTGGTCAGCGCGCTGGTACTCACGAGCCGAGCTCCTCGACGAGCTTGAGCCAGATCTCCGACCGGGTCGGGAACGACGGCACGGCGTGGCGCAGCCGCGCGACCGGTACCTCGCCGACGATCGCGATCGTCGCTGCGTGCACGAAGTCGGCGACCTCCGAGCCGGTGATCGTCGCGCCGATCAGCACGCCTCGCCTCTCGTCGACGAGGAACCGGCTCGTGCCGCGCGCGCCGCGACCGTAGAAGGAGCCGCCGGCGTTGCCCGAGGTCGGGATGTCGATCACGCGCGGGCTCAGGCCGGCCTCCTGCGCCGTCCTGGTCGTGTGGCCGACGGCGGCGACCTGCGGGTCGGTGAAGATTACGCGCGGCGAGAGCGGGCCGTCGGCGCCGTGCTCGGCCGCGCTGTCGGACCCGAGCACGTGGTCGGCTGCGATCCCGGCCTGGTACTTGGCCATGTGCGTGAACGGCGCGCGGCCGTTGAGGTCGCCGATCACGTAGAGCCAGTCGTGGCCGGCGACGCGGGCGTGCTCGTCCACCTCGACGTAGCCGTCGGGCTCGAGCCCGATGCTCTCGAGCCCGAGCCCCGCGACCTGCGGGCTGCGCCCGACCGCGACCAGCAGCTCGTCGCCTGTCACGACCGAGCCGTCGGCGAGCGTGACAGAGACAGCGCCGTCCTCGCGTCGCACCGCGGTCGCGGTCTGGCCGGTCCTGATGTCCACGCCCTGCTCCTCGAGCGCCTCCGTCACCTGCTCGCAGGCGAACTCCTCCTCGCGCGGCAGCAGCCGGCGGCCACCCTCGATGAGCGTGACCTCGCTCCCGAGCGAGCTGTAGGCCTGGCTCATCTCGACGCCGACGACCCCGCCGCCCATGACGATCAGCCGGCCAGGGATCGTCTTGGCGGTCGTGGCTTCGCGGTTGGTCCACGGCCTGGCGTCGGCGAGTCCGTCGATCGGCGGCATCGTGGGCGTCGTGCCGCCGGCGAGGACGACGGCGCGCCGGACCGCCAGCGTCTCGTCGCCGACCACGACCCGCTTCTCGCCGTCCAGCCGGCCCCAGCCGCGATAGAGCGTGATGCCGCGCTCCTCGAGCCAGGGCAGCTGCGAGCTGTCGTCGAGGTCGTGGATCACCTCGTCGCGGCGCGCCAGCACGGCGCCGGCGTCGAGCTCGCCGTCGATCGCCTCGGCCGCGCCGGGGATCCGGCGCGACTCGGCGAGCGCCTCGGCCGGCCGCAGTAGGGCCTTGGAGGGCATGCACGCCCAGAAGGAGCACTCGCCGCCGACCTTGCGGTCCTCCACGATCGCGACCTCCAGCCCGGCGTCGGCGAGCCGGCCGGCGGCCACCTCACCGCCGGGCCCGGCGCCGATCACCACGACATCGAAGCTGCGCATCCGTTCTCCCTCTCGTTCACGATCGCCTACAATGGCAGTGCATCAGATCCCCGGGGACGACAGGCTTCGACGTGGTCGCTTCGTGGGGGTGGTTGCGAGTCGAGGTGTCGGAGGCCTCGTAAAACCCCGGCAAAAAAACAAGTGCGAAGTCTCACGACTTCTCGCTCGCGGCCTAGCAAACACTAGGTAACGAGCCTTGGCCCCCGGAGCCTGCGACGGGATCAGGTCGAGTCAACAAGCAGGCCAATGCCCCCGGAACGCCTGCCTGAGCCGCCCGGGGGGACACTTGATCAGGCTGGCCCTTCTCAACCCCGCCGGCGTGGCGAGCGAAGGGCGAGATCCAGAGCGCCGGACACACTCGTAGACGCCACCTTTCACGCGATTGCGGACGTGGGTTCAATTCCCACCGTCTCCACTGGAACAGTTAGACGCTTCAGTTCCAATATGGGAACTGGGGGCGTCTTTCTCATTCTGGCCCCGCTATCAGCGGTTCCTGGACCTGAGTTCAATGCTGCAAACGGGCGCTTTCGGCGCCGTCTGACCCCGAAACGACAGCGGCCGCCCGCGGGCTTTCGCCCGGGCGGCCGGTGTGCTTTAGCTGGTAGTCGGTGAGCTGCTCGGCGCCCGGCTAGGAGTCCGAGATGTCGAGCGTGGTCTGGCCCGGCGGCGCGCCGCGCCGTCGGTGCGACGGCGGCGTGCGCTGGCCGAGCCCAAGCTGCTCGGCTTTGTCGCCGTAGG
>DASQMT010000008.1:0-6083 GCA_035645355.1 Solirubrobacteraceae bacterium
GTCGTCGGCCTCAGTCTCGACGTGTCGCCCGCCGAGCTCTATCGCGGCTTGGTGGACGCGCTCGCGCTTGCCGTGCGCGACCACGTCGCGCGGCTGCCCGGCGCGCCTCCCCACCGCTGGCGTGTCACCGGCGGCGGCGTCCGCAACGACGCGTGGCTCAAGGCCACCGCGGACGCCGTTGACGCCCCGCTGGACGTCGTTACTGACGCGGGCGAGGCCGTGGGCCCCGCGTTCATGGCGCTCGCCGCCGTCGGCGCCCCGGCAGCGCGCGCCGTCGAGCGCACCGTGATGCCAGAGACTGCCAGCGCGCGGCGCTTCGACGGTCTCTACGAGCTCTACCGCGGGTTGCATCCACTGCTGACCGGCGCGGTGGCGCCGTGAGCGGCGAGACGATGCGGGTCGCGCGGTTGCATGGCGTCGGCGACGTGCGGATCGAGCAGCTGGGGATCCCGCAACCGGCGCCGGGTGAGCTCCTGGTCCGGATCGAGGCCTGTGGCGTCTGCCCCACCGATGCGCGCAAGTTCGCGATCGGAGTCAACGATGGGGAGTACCCGTTCAATCCGGGGCATGAGTGGGTCGGCCGGGTCGCGGCGGTGGGGAGCGAGGTGATCGGCTGGGAGCCCGGCGCGCGCGTCTATGGCGACACCTACGCCGGCTATGCCGAGTACGCAACGATCGCGGCCCGCTCGAGCGGCTGGTCGCGCGGCGCGCTCGCGGTAGGCGAGCTGCCCGTCGAGCGCGCGGTATTCGTGGAACCCCTGGCGGACTGCCTGCACTGCGTACTCGACCAGGGCGCCGTCGGACCGGGTAGCCGCGTGGCAGTGATGGGACTGGGCGCCATGGGCGTCCAGCTCGTGGCTGTCGCGGCACGCGTTGGCGCCGACGTGCTGGCGGTGGAGCCGCGCGCCGAGCGCAGGGAACTCGCCGCGCGCTTCGGCGCAGCTGCCGCGGCGGAGCCTGCAGCATGGCGCGACGTCGCCGCGGGGCGCTGGGACGGAGCAGGCCCCGACGTGGTGATCGTCGCGGTGGCGGCCGCTGCGCTCGCCGCCGAGGCGATCGCGGCGTGCGCGCCGGGCGGACGTGTCGTGCTGTTCGCCGGCTTCGGCGACGATGGCGTCGCGCAGGTCGATCTCAACCGGATCCACTATCAGGAAATCGCGCTGGTCGGCAGCGAGTGGGTAGGCACTCCGCCCCACCAGCGTCTCGAGCACTACGAGACGGCACGCGACCTGCTCGCCTCCGAGGAGCTGCCGCTCGAACAACTGGTGACCGATCGCACCGGGTTCGAGGGCCTGGAGGCAGCGCTGTATGCGGTGCGCGAACAGCGGAGCCTGAAGACGGTACTGCTGCCGTGAGCCTGGCCGACGGCCTGCTCGCGCCCGACGGCCGCCTGCTGGTGGTCGCGGTCGATCACGGGCTCTATTCCTGGCCATGCAATGGGCTCGAGGATCGCGGCGCGCTGCTGCGCACCGTGAGCGCCGCAGGCGCCGACGCCGTGATCTGCTCATACGGCACGCTGCGCGATCACCGCGACGCATTCGGCGCGGCGAAGCCGATCCTCAAGCTCGATCTCACGTCGGTCGCGTTGGGCGGCTCGTACCCAGTGAGCGAATACGTCGTCGCCTACACACTGGACGACGCAGAGCGCCTCGGCGCGGCGGCCGTGCTCACGTTCGTGCAGCTTGGCGCGACGTTCGAGCTCGCCGCGCTGAGGTCCGCCGCGCAGGTTGCCGCTGCAGCCGATCGGGCCGGCATTTCCTACGTCTGCGAGATCATGCCCGCCGGCGGACCGCAGTACCCGGTGCTCGACGCGCCGCTGGCGATCGCGGCCGCCGCGCGCACGGGCGCCGAGTTGGGCGCGCACGTCGTCAAGACCACGATGCCGAGGCCGGCGGACTCAATCGCCGAGGTCGTGCGCTGCGACGTGCCGGTGATCCTCGCGGGCGGCGATCTAACTGGCGACCGGGAGGCGCTGATCGCGTCGGTGCGGACGGCGCTGGACGCGGGCGCGGCGGGCGTTGCGCACGGGCGTAACGTGTGGGGAAGCGGTGACCCGGCGGGGGCAGTCTCCGCACTACGGAAAGTGGTGCATGCGCAGGTGCCGGGTGCCTGAGCGGGTCGCGCTCGTGACCGGCGCCAGTCGCGGCATGGGACGCGCGATCGCGCTCGCGCTCGCAGACGGCGGCGCGCAAGTCATGGCGGTCGCCCGTGACGACGATGCGCTCGCCGCGCTGCACGCCGAGCAGCCGCGCATCCATGCGCTCGCCGCGCACCTCGACGACCCTGACGCTTGCGCGCGCGCGGTCGCAGAGACGCGATCGAGGCTAGGCCCGATCGCGATCCTGGTCAACAACGCCGGCCGCGGCGGCTGGCATGACCAGCCGATCTGGGAGCAGGACCGGGCGGGTTGGACGGCATCGCTGGCGATCAATCTCGATGCGCCGTTCGAGCTCACGCGCCTCGCCGTGCACGACATGCTGGCGGCGCGCTGGGGGCGGATCGTGATGATCTCCTCCACCGCCGGGCAGGTGGGTGCGCCCTCGTTGGGCCCATACTGCGCGTCGAAGCACGGCGTGATCGGACTGATGCGGTCGGTCGCCCACGACGTCGCAGCGTTCGGGATTACCTGCAACGCCGTGCTGCCCGGCTGGGTCCGCACGGAGATGGCGGAGCGCGACGCCGAGCGCCAGGCACGCGAGCAGGACGTCGACGTCGAGACGGTGTGGGCGGAGCGCGCGGCGCAGTACCCGTCCGGCCGCATCGTCGAGGAGCGGGAGATTGCCGCCGTCGTCGGATTCCTGGCCGGAGAGGGCGCGAGCGCTGTTAACGGCGAGGCGCTCACGGTCGCCCTTGGGAGTCACTGGTGACGCGCGCGAACCCAGTGCGCAGCCCGCAGCGTCGCGGCGCGTGCGCTCCGGCTCACGCCGGCCAACTCGGCATAGCCGTGCATCTGCGCCGCCAGAAAGTCCAGCACGACGTCGTTACCGGCCCGCTCGAGCCGCCGGGCGTAGGCGAGGCCCTCGTCGCGCAGCGGGTCGTGGCCCGCGACCCCCACATAGGCCGGCGGGGCGCCGGACAGGTCGCGGGTCAGCAGCGGGGAGACGCGCGGGTCGTGCAGATCCGCGTCGCCGGGCACATAGTGCGCGCGAAACCAGCGCATCAACGATGCCGTCAGCCACGGGCCGTCCGCGAACTTGGCATAGCTGCCGTGCTCCCGGGAGACGTCGGTGATCGGATAGAGCAGCACCTGGAAGGCGACCGCTTCGCGCAGCGCGAGTGCCGCGACCGCGGCGAGGTTGCCGCCCGCGCTGTCTCCACCGACGCCGAGTGCCGCCGGGTCAACGCCCAGATCCCCGGCGTGGCTGTGCGCCCAGCGCACCGCCGCGACGGCGTCCTCGGCCGCTGCCGGAAAGCGTGCCGCGGGCGCGCGGCGGTAGTCGACGGCCAGCACGCTCGCTCCGGAGGCGCACGCGAGCCGGCGGCAGAGCGCGTCGTGCGTGTCAAGGTCGCCGACCACCCAGCCGCCGCCGTGCATCCAGATCAGCAGCATGTCGCCGCAGGCCTTGTACAGCCGCGCGGCGAGCGCGCCGTTCGCGCCTGCGATTTGCAGCGTGCGGACCGCGGCCCGCGGCCTGCGACCGGCGAGCACCGCCGCCTCGCGGCGCGCCTCCGTCTGCGCTGCAGGCGCGGTCATGCGCTCGAGCTCGGGCCAACGCAACCGGTCGGTCAGCCGCAGCAGCAGCGCGAGATCGGGCTCGAGTGCGGCGTGCGCAGACCCGGCGAACCGCCGTGTCAGCGGGGCCGGCAGGGCACCGGCCGCGCGCGTGACAAAGGCCTGGCGCCGGTGCGGCATCGAGGGCGTATACCACGCCGCAAGGGGACGCAGTGACCGCGCCGCCGGGTCCGATCGGCGTCGGCTTCATAGGCGCTGGCAATGTGCTGCCCGCCTACTTGCAGGCGCTCGATCGGCTGACGCCGCGCGGGCTCGCGATCGAGGGCCCGATCCTGGCCCGACGCACAGAGGTTCGCGACGCCCTGGTCGCGCGCCGTCCGGCGACGCTGGCCGTAGAGCACGTCGAGCAGGTGCTGCACGCCGATGCCGTCGACCTGGTGGTCATCCTCACACCCCCGTCGACCCACCCTGAGCTGGTGCGCGCGGCGTTGAAGGCCGGGCGTCACGTGCTCTGCGAGAAGCCGATTGCGCCGACCGCCGCCGTTGGTCAAGCGCTCTTCGACCTTGCGCGGGCGAAGGGACGGATCCTGCTGGCGGCTCCCTTCGTGCACCTCAGCCCGAGCCTGCGGCGTCTGTGGACGCTGCTCGCCGACGGCGCAATCGGGCACGTACACGCCGCACGCGCGCATTACGGCAACGTCGGCTCGAGCACAGCCGCGTGGTACCACGAGGATGAGGTCGCGACGCTCGGCGACGCCGGCATTTACAACCTCAAGTCGCTCGTCGCGCTGCTCGGACCGGTTTGCGAGGTGTACGCGGCCACTGCCCATGCCCGACCTGAGCGCGAGATCGGCGGACGAACGGTTGTCGCGCGGGACCCCGATACCTGGCAGGTGCTTCTGCGCCACACGGGCGGCGCCCTGTCATCGGTGCTCGCCTCCCACGCCACCGTCCGCTACCGGCGGCCGGCGATCGAGCTCTACGGCACCGAGGGGACCGCGAACCTCCTCGGCGACGACTGGGACCCGCACGGGATCGAGCTGTGGCGCGAGGACGCGCAGACGTGGACAGTGCGTGAGCCTGACGACACGACCTGGTCCTGGACCGACGGGCTGCGGGAGTGCGTGGCTGCGCTACGCCAAGGCCGGGCGCCGCTTGCCGACCCGGCGATCGACGTGCACCTGCTTGAAGTGATCACCGCGGCGGGCGACGCCGCGCGCGTGGGCAGCGCTGTCGAGGTCCGATCACGCTTCGAGCCGTTCAAGGGGCTCCGGCTGCAAGAGCAAGAGGGCCGTCACGTTCACGACCGAACAAGACCTGCCGACGAACAGTAGGCCAAGCGCGTGCTTGCCGACGACGGTCTGCTTCAAGTGGTCGTGCTGGATCCCAGGCCGACGATCAGACCGTAGCTGTCAAAGAGCACATTGGCCTCGCAGATCAATCCGTCAGCGCATGACAGCCAGGTCACCCCGTCGACCGCGACCAAGCCGGCGACACCGGGCACCTCGTACCTCCAGAAGAACGCTGCCTCCGTTGCGTCCGAGAGAATGCGGATGATGTCGAACCGGAAGCTGGGCGTCGACTCGAGCCAGTCGCTCGTCACGGCCTCTATCTCGGCGCGGCCGCTTATCAATCGAGGCGCGCGCATATCAGGCGTTCGATGCTCGACATCGATGAAGCGCGCGTCCTCAGCGAACAAGCCCGCGAACTCGCGCGCCTTGCGAGTGCTGAGAGCTTGTTGCCAGCCGACTGCGAGGGCGCTCGGAGTCGCTGTAGAGATGCCCATCAGGTCGTTTTGCCCGGCGGGCTGCACCAACCGTGTGGCTCGAAACCGACATGCAAGAGAATCATTGCGCTCACAGTCTGTCGGCTCGCGACGAAAGGTGCTGTCTTGTCCCAACTAAGCCAAGCCCTCCCAGGATTCGACCTTGCCGACCTGCATCTCGCCGAGGAAGACATTCCGTGGGTGCCCAACGGTCAAGGTCTTTCGTTCAAGCCGTTGCATTTCTCTCCCGGCGCGGGATGGTGGGTCAACCTGATCCGTGTTGAACGCGGTGGCCACATCTCGCGTCACCGGCATCTCGGACCGGTCCAGGGCTACGTCCTTCAGGGCGCCTGGCGCTACCTCGAGCACGACTGGATGGCCCAAGCCGGCTCGTATGTGTGGGAGCCCGCCGGCGATGTGCATACGCTCGAGGTGCTCGGCGACGAGACGATGATCACCCTCTTCACCGTGCATGGCGCGATCCAGTACGTCGACGACGAGGGCAACCTCGTCCAACAGGACGACGCGCGCAGCCGAGCCGCCCTCTACACGGAGCACTGCCGCCGAGAAGGCATCCAGCCTCGCGCACTCGTCGCGTAAACCGGTCAGAGGCGGACTGCTGTGCCGACCACGCGTCCCGCAGGG
>DASQMT010000009.1:0-11606 GCA_035645355.1 Solirubrobacteraceae bacterium
CAACGCCGCCGCGCCGTCGTTGAGCGGCGACGCGTTGCCGGCCGTCACGGTGCCGTCCTCGACGAACGCCGGCTCGAGCATCGCCAGCCCGGCGAGGCTGCTGTCGGGGCGCAGGCTCTCGTCGCGTACGAGCTCCGTGCCCGGCACCGGCACGACCCAGTCGTCATAGAAACCGCCCTCCCACGCACGCGCGGTGAGCGAGTGGCTGCGCAGCGCGAACTCGTCCTGGGCTTCGCGCCCGATCGCGTGGATGCCGGCGAGCCTCTCCGTGCTCGCCCCGAGCGAGATCGTCCAGCGGGCGGGCATCTCCGGGTTGACCATGCGCCAGCCCAGCGTCGTCGAGTGCAAGGTCTGCTCGCCCGACGGGAAGCCGCGCTCGGGCTTGAGCAGCACCCAGGGCGCACGCGACATCGACTCCACGCCACCGACCAGCGTCAGGGACGCGTCGCCCGTCTCGATCATGCGGCTCGCCTGCATCGCCGCGTCCAGCGACGAGCCGCAGAGCCGGTTGATCGACGTGCCGGGCACGCTTGTCGGCAGCCCCGCGAGCAGCACTGCCATAGGTCCGACGTCGCGGTTCTCCTCCCCCGCTCCGTTGGCGTTGCCGAACAAGACGTCGTCGATCGCCGTGGGATCGAGCGTCGGCGCGCGCTGCACGAGCGTGCGCACGACGTGCGCGGCGAGGTCGTCGGGCCGCACGCCGGCGAGCCCGCCGCCGTAGCGGCCGAACGGCGTCCGGACCGCGTCGTAGAGATAGGCGGTCATCGGGCGAGGAGCTCCCGGAGGGCGCTCAGCTCGGCATGGGTGGGTGGCTCGGTGGCGCGCAGCTCCGGCGCTACCGCAAGCGGCCAGCCGGTCCGCTCGCGGATCTGCTCGATCGCGACGCCGGGATGCAGCTGCGTGAGCGTCAGCTCGAGGGACTGCGGGTCGGGCTCGAGCACGCCGAGGTCGGTGATCACCGCGGTCGGCCCACGGCCACTGAAGCCGAGCCGCTCGCGCGCGCCCGGGCCGTCGCCGTGACCGACCGTGGTGCGGAAGTCGAGCCGCTCGACCAGCGTGCGGGACGAGTGCGGCGCGACGACGACGACCTCGCGGCAGGCCGCGGCGATCTCCGGTGCGCCGCCGGCGCCCGGCAGGCGCGTCCGGGGCTTGTCGTAGTCACCGATCACCGTCGAGTTGAGGTTGCAGAAGCGGTCGACCTGGGCCGCGCCGAGGAGGGCGACATCGATGCGCCCGGGCCCAATCCAGTAGTTGAACATCTCCGGCACTGAGACGACGGCGTCGGCGGTCTCGGCGAGCTCGTCGTCGCCGATCGAGAGCGGGATCCGGAAAGGCTTCGCGCCGATCGCGCCCGACTCGTACACCAGCACCAGCCCCGGGTTGTGCACCATCCGGGCGAGGATCGCGGCCGTGCTCGGCCGCCCCACGCCGATGAACACGCTGCGCGACATGCGCAGCCGTCGTGCGGCGACGACCGTCTGGATCTCGCCGGAGTCCGCCGCAATCATCGCGCGACGCCTGCGAGCACGTGCTCCTCGATCCACGCGCCGAACGCCTCGCGGTCCCGGCTGATCGCGTCCCACTCGCGGTAGAAGGCGTTGTCGCGCTCGGTGATGCCGAGGCTGTAGGAGGGCCGCGACCCGCCCGGCGCCTCGGCCACCGCGTCGATCACCCAGCCCGGCAGGACGATGCCGCCGGGCCGCGGCTCGAGCTCGTCGACGATCCGCTCGACGGTCACCAGCGACCGCTCGGCCGCGAGCACGGCCTCCTTCTGCACGCCGGGGATGCCCCACAGCTGGACGTTGCCCGCGCGGTCGGACTCCTGCGCGTGCACGATCGCGACGTCGGGGCGCAGCGCGGGCACCGCGACGAGCTGCTCGCCCGTGAACGGGCAGCTGACCGGCTCGACGCGCGTGCGCCCCATCAGGTCGGTGCCGGCGTAGCCGCGCATCAGCGCGCAGGGCAATCCGGACGCTCCGGCGGCGTAGCGGTTCGCCATGCCGGCGTGCGAGTGCTCCTCGATCTCGACCGGCCGCGGCCAGCCGTGCTCGACCGCGTCGCGGAAGCGGTGCAGCGAGCCGACGCCCGGGTTGCCGCCGTAGGAGAACACGAGCGTGCGCGCGGCGCCCATGCCGACGAGCTGGTCGTAGAGCACGTCCGGCGTCATCCGGATCAGCTCCAGCTCACGGCGCCCCTGGCGCAGGACCTCATGGCCGGCCGCGAACGGGATCAGGTGGGTGAAGCCCTCCATCGCTACCGCGTCGCCGTCGCGCACCAGCTCCGCGACGGCCTCCGCCAGCGCGGTGATCTCAGCCATCGCCCCGGATCTCTGCCGCCAGCTCGACGACCACGCGCAGCGTGTCGGCCTGCTGCTGGTCGTCGGGCCGGGACGGTGGCCTGACGCGAGCCGTCATGCGGGCAACGTATCGCGGGCTTCGGCCCCGGCTGCGACTCCTGAGGATTGGGGATCAGCGCGCGCGGAAAGGCGCACAGGATGGCTTCGAGCACAGAGATCCCCAGCATCGCCCTCGCGGGCGACGTCTCCATCCCGCAGTTCGGCCTCGGCGTGTTCCAGGTGCCGCCCGAGGAGACCACGGAGAACGTCCGCCATGCGATCGAGGCCGGCTACCGTCACATCGACACGGCCAAGGCGTACGGCAACGAGGCGCAGGTCGGCCAGGCGGTCCGCGCGTCCGGGATCGACCGCTCCGAGTTCTTCATCACGACGAAGTGCTGGAACGACGACCAGGGCTACGACTCCGCCACGCGCGCGCTGAAGACGAGCCTCGGCCAACTCGAGATGGAGCACGTCGACCTTTACCTGATCCACTGGCCCGCGCCCTCGCAGGACCGCTACGTCGAGACCTGGCGGGCGCTGATCGAGGCCCAGCAGGCGGGGCTCGCGCGCTCGATCGGCGTGTCGAACTTCCAGCCCGCCCACCTCCGGCGGATCATCGACGAGACCGGCGTCACTCCGGCCGTCAACCAGATCGAGCTGCACCCCTACCTCCAGCAGCACGGACTGCGCCGCGACCACGCCGAGCTCGGGATCGTGACGGAGGCCTGGAGCCCGCTCGCGCAGGGCGGCGTGCTGGAGGACCCGGCGATCGTCGCGATCGCCGAGGCGCACAGCAAGACGGCCGCGCAGATCGTGCTGCGCTGGCACGTCCAGCTGGGCAACGTCGTGTTCCCGAAGTCGATCTCGGTCGAGCGCATCCGGGAGAACATCGACGTCTTCGACTTCGAGCTCTCGGCCGAGCAGATGGCGCAGATCGAGGCGATCGACCGCGGCGAGCGGACCGGTCCCGACCCGGACGAGTTCGACTGATCACGGGGGTCGGGGCGGGGTTTTCGCCGGCCGCGCGACGGCAAGGCTCTGCTGCATGAGATCGATCCCCGCCCCGCCCGTACCGCTCAGCCAGATCGGGCGCGCGGCCCACGACATCGGCCTGGCCGGCCTGCTCGGCGGCAACATGTTCGGCCGCCTCGCCCTGCATCCGAGCGTCACGCGCATCAGCGACAAGGCCGAGCGCGGCGAGGTCGTCAACGCCGCCTGGCGTCGCTACGGGACGATCAACTCGCTGTCGCTGCTCGCCGTGACCAGCGGCTGGGTCGGCGCGCGCCTCAACGAGGCGGGACCGAGCCGCCTGTCGCCCGCGGAGCGGCGGCTCGCGCTGGCCAAGGACGTGCTGGTCGGCGCGGTCGCCGTCAGCGGCCTGGCCACCGCCGCGCAGGGCATCCACTTCTCACGCCAGGCGCCGGACGGGGCGGTGCCGCTCGAGGACGGCGATCACGCCGCGGCCGAGGCGACGAAGGCGCAGGCGCGGGCCAAGCGGCGCGTCAGCGCGCTGGGCCTGGTCTCGCTGGCCGCCGAGCTGAGTCTGGTCGGCGTCAACGCGGCGCTCAACCAGGAGTCGTTCCGGCGCCCTCCGCGCCGGCGCGTCGTGCCCTGGCTGCGCGCGTAGTCTCAGAGGTTGCCGCGGCGCTCCTGCTCGCGCTCGAGCGCCTGGAACAGCGCCTTGAAGTTGCCGTCGCCGAAGCCGCGCGCGCCGTGGCGCTCGATCACCTCGAAGAAGACGGTCGGCCGGTCGCCGATCGGCTTGGTGAAGATCTGCAGCAGGTAGCCCTGATCGTCGCGGTCGACCAGGATGCCCTGCTCGCGCAGGTCGCCGAGCTGCTCGTTGACCTCCGGCACGCGCGCGGGGACGTCGTCGTAGTACGCGTCCGGGATGTCGAGGAACTCGACGCCGCGGCGGCGCATCTCGGCGACCGTGGCGACGATGTCGCGCGTCGCGACCGCCAGGTGCTGGGCGCCCGGGCCCTCGTAGAACTCGAGGTACTCCTCGATCTGGGACTTGCGCTGCGCCTCGGCGGGCTCGTTGATCGGGAACTTCACGTGCCCCTTGCCGTCGGCCACGACCTTCGACATCAGCGCGGAGTACTCCGTCGAGATGTCGGCGTCGCTGAAGTGGATCATCTCCTTCATGTTGAAGACGTCCTCGTAGAACTTCACCCACGGGTTCATGTCCTCGACGTTGCCGACGATGTGGTCGATCGCGACCAGCATGCCGCTGTCGCGCGTGCCGTCGTCGACCGCCTCGTATCCGGGCAGGAACGCGCCCGGGTAGCCGTCGCGCTGCACGAACGTGTGCAGCGTCTCGCCGTACGTCTTGATCGTCGCGACCTGCACCGTCCCGTGCTCGTCGGAGAGGGTCTGCGGTTCGCTCACGCCTTCGGCTCCACGGGTCGTCGCCTCGCGCCACGCGTTCTCGACCGACGGCACGCTGAGCGCGATCACCCGGACTCCGTCGCCGTGCCTGCGGTGATGCTCGGCGATCGGCGAGGCGCTCGACAGCGCGCCGGTGAGCACGAGCCGGATGCGGCCTTGGCGCAGCACATAGGAGGCCCGGTCACGCACCCCCGTCTCGAGACCGGCGTAGGCGACCACCTGGAAGCCGAACGCGCGCGTGTAGAAGAAGGCGGCCTGCTTGGCGTTGCCGACGTAGAACTCGACGTGGTGCACGCCGTTGAGCGGCATGTAGTCGTCGGTGGCCTGCGACGCGAGCTTCGGGACGGCGTTTGCGCTCATGCGTTAATGATTCACCGCTGCAGCGCGGTTCGCAACCCCGCTCCGTTGCGCCGTGACGTCCGCGCGTGTGGACTTCGATCACGCGCTCGGAGAATCATTGCGTGACCCGGCCGCTGACCTCGCCGAACGCGATCCGGCCACCGTGGCCGCGGATCACGACCGTGTCGCCATCCTCGAGGAACGTGCGCTGCGTTCCGTCGTCGAGCACGAGCGGGTCGCGACCGTCCCAGGTCAGCTCGAGCAGGCTGCCGCGCTCCCCCGGACCAGGTCCGGAGATCGTCCCGGAGGCGAACAGGTCGCCCGGCGCGATCGTGGCGCCGTTGACCGTCGCGTGCGCGAGCTGCTGCGCGGCGCTCCAGTAGAGATGCTTCCCGTTGGTCACGGCGATCTGCGTCCCGTTGAGCTCTGCGCAGAGCTCCACGTCGAGCGCCCAGCGCGCGTCGGAGCGCAGGTAGGCCGGCGGCTCCGGCCGTTGCGCGGGCCCCGCGACGCGCAGCTCGCCGACCGCGGCGAGCGGCACGATCCAGGGCGAGATCGACGTGGCGAACGACTTGCCGAGAAACGGCCCGAGCGGCTGGTACTCCCAGCGCTGGATCTCGCGCGCGCTCCAGTCGTTGACTAGCACGAAGCCGAAGATGTGCTCGGCCGCCGCCCCGACCGGGATCGCCGTGCCGAGCGCCGGCCCCGGACCTGTGAAGAACCCGAGCTCGATCTCGAGGTCGAGCCGGCGCTCGCGACCGAAGCCGGGAGCGTCACCGGCGCGCTCAGGCGCGCGCTGCCCGCTGGGCCGCCGCACGGGCGTACCGCTCACCACGACCGTTCCGGCGCGGCCGTGGTAGCCCACGGGCAGATGGCGCCAGTTGGGTGGCAGCGGCTCGGAGCCGGGGCGGAAGATGCGCCCGACGTTTGTCGCATGCTCGAGTGAGGAGTAGAAGTCGACGTAATCGCCGACGTCGATCGGCAGCAGCGTCTCGAGCTCCGCGAGCGGCAGCAGCGCGCCCGCGACCGGGGCCGCGGCGCCGCTCCCAGCCGCCAGCAGCTCGGTGAGCCGCGCACGCGTCGCGGACCAGGCCGCGGGCCCGAGGGCGAGGTAGCGATTCAGCGTGGTCGCCTCGAACGTCCCGGCGGGGAGCTCGAGCAGCCCTTCGGCCGCGAGCCGCGCCAGGTCGAGCGCGCGGTCGCCGATCCGGACCGCCGGGCGTGCGCCGCCCGCGCGCGGCCGCACCACCCCGTACGGCAGGTTCTCGATCCCGAACCCCGAGCCGTCGGCTCCCTCGACCCAGCTTCCGGTCACGCGGATGCGCGCGTCAGGCGGACGGGCCGGTGACGATCGCGGCCCCGTCCGGCGAGACCGCCTCGGTGGAGGTCGCGATGTCCTCGTTCCAGCTGTAGGCGTAATCCGGGTTGTCGTGCTGCTGCCAGAGCGTCGTCAGGCGCAGCGGCCGGAACGTGTCCCACATCACGGCGAGCTCGTTCGTGCGCGTGGCGCCGAGCGCCTTCTCGACCGTGCCCGGCTGCGGGCCGTGCGGCAGGCCGCTCGGGTGCAGCGTGAGGCAGCCGACGTCGACGCCCTTGCGCGCGGCGTAGTCGCCGTCGGCGTAGAACATCACCTCCTCGGACTGGATGTTCGAGTGGTGGTACGGCAGCGGCACCGCCTGCGGGTCCCAGTCGAGCATCCGCGGCGCGAACGTGCAGATCACGAAGTTGGGTCCCTGGAACGTCTGATGCGCAGGCGGCGGCAGGTGGAACCGCCCCGTGCGCGGCTCGAAGTCGCCGGCGTTGAACGTGTAGGGGAAGACGTAGCCGTCCCAGCCGACCACGTCGAAGGGGTGGCGATCCAGTTCGTACATCTGGAAGCCGTCGCGCACGCGGACGGTGACGGCGTATTTGCCGGTCTCGTCGAAGGTCTCGAGCTCGCCCGGCGCGTGGAAGTCGCGCTGCGAGAACGGCGCGTGCTCGAGCAGCTGCCCGTAGCGATTGCGATCACGGCTCGGCGTCTCGATCTCGCCCGGCGTGTGGAAGCAGACCCAGTACTGCTCGACGTCGGGCTCGAGCTCCCACGTGACCGTCGTCCCGCGCGGGATCACGACGTAGTCCTGCTCGCGGAACGGCAGCCGCCCGTAGACCGTGCGCAGGGTCCCGGCGCCGCGATGGACGTAGATCACCTCGTCGCCCTCGCCGTTGCGGTAGAAGCCGTCGAGCGCCGCGGTCGGCTTGGCGATCGAGACCTCGATGTCACCGTTGAACATCAGCAGCCTGCGGCTCGTGAGCGGGTCGCCGCCGGGCGCGATCGGATTCGAGTCGGCCAGCCGGTGCACATGCGTGTCGGGAACCCATTCCTTGCGCACAACCGGGCGGAACTCCCCGACCGCGCTCAAGCGGCAGGGTGAACGCAGGTGGTAGAGGATCGACTCGTTGCCCGAGAAGCCCTCGTAGCCGACAACCTCCTCCACCAGCAGCGGCGAGCTCGCGCCGTTCTGGCGGAACTGCACGTGGCGCTTGGCGGGGATCGATCCCAGGGTTGCGTACCGCATCTTGACTCTCCTTGGTGACAGAGCGAGCGTAGCCGCGTCCGCCTCCCGGAGGCTAGCGGCGACCCGCGCGAACGAGCCGGCGAGCCTCGAGGTGCTCACGCCCCAGCAGCTTCCGACGGGTCACACGAGGACCCGCGTAAACGGCTGCGAGGCGCTCTGGACCGGCGGGCCCGCGAGCACGACCACGCAGTCCGATCCTAAATGCCCGCTGAAGTGGACGTCCGGGGCCGCCCGATCGAGGGGCCGTACAACCCACTGGCGAACTTCTGCTCCGCGCCGTCGCCGTCCGCGCGCCAGCGCCGCTTCATGGCGCGGATCGCCTCGCAGCTGCGGGCCGATCCGGGCACCGCGGGGCTCTGCTTCCTGCAGTCGCAGTAGCGCCCGTCGGAGATGGTGCGCCCGGGACCTCCCGGGCGCACCATCCCCTGACTAGGCCCCCTGCCAGGAGGACCACGGCTCGCGCTCGAGCGCCGCGATGAACTCGCCACGGTCGTGCACGGGCTTGCCGTGCGACACGAGCACATGCTCGAAGTCGAGCTCGAGCAGGGGCGCGCAGAGCAGGCAGCGTGCGCTGCTCGTGCCACGGCGTCGCCCAGACGCGCAGGACCCCGTCCGGCGCCGTCATGGCGTCGGCGAACACAGCGCGCGATGCTCGGGCAGCAGGACGGGCGTCTCCATCACGCCGCGCCCGTCGTACTGCGCCTGCAGCCCTCCGGGCAGCTCGCCTCCCGGCTGGACCGGCTGCAGCTCAATGCGCGGCACGCCGTCGCGCCAGTAGAGCTGCGGCCCGTACGCCGCGGCGCCGTACCAGCGCACGAACAAGTCCACGTCGCGCACGTGATCGGGCTTGAGCACGACGATCGCCTCCGGGGCGAGCTCGTCGATGCGTGACCAGACGTCGCGTGCGCTCGGCGGCGGCGCCAGCGGATCGAGCAGCAGCGCGGTCCCGCCTGACTGGACGGCGAACGACGCGACCTCCGGCTCCCAATCCGAGCCCTCGCGCCACTCGGGGTGCGGCTGGCGCCAGAGCCACAGGCCCGGCGCGACGTCTCGCAGCTCGACCGTCACGGCCGGCCTATGCCACCAGTCCCAGCGTGGAACGGATCTCGTCCAGCGCGGACTGCTCGTGGTCGCTCACCGGCTTGCCGCCGATCCCGGCGAAGCCGCCCTCGCGGTTCGCGTTCGCGACGGCCTCGGCCACCGTGACCACGAACTGCTTGTAGCGCTCGGCCTCGTCGGGCGCGGCCTTGCCGTCGAGGATCCTCACGGCCTCGCCGAGCTGGCGCGTGGCGAGCGCTCCGATGTCTCCCCCGCCCTCGCGCAGGCGCGCTGGATCCGGCGTCGGAGGCGCGGCGACGAGCTCGTCGAGCAGCGTGCTCTGGCCCTGCTGCTTGCGCGCCTCGGCGTAGGCCTTGCCGACGGCGAGGCTCTCGCGCAGCGTCCCGCCACGCTCGGATGCGACCAGCTTCATCCCGGCCAGCAACGGGCCCTCGACCACGGTCGCCCACTCTTCCGCATTGAAATCGGCCTTCGTCGTCATCGTCGCTCCTGGTATCGGGATCAGGCTGCCCTGGGGCGGCGTACCCGTTCTGGGCCGCCCTAGCCGATCGACGTGCCAGACTCGGCACGGCCATGTCGATCGCCGCCTCCACCGCCGAGCCCGACGCGCTCGCGCGCGACTCCGAGCTGCTCTCGCAGGCGCTGCACGAGGTGCTGGTCGAGCAGGCCGGCGCGGAGCTCGCGCGCACGGTCCAGTGGCTGCACGAGGCTGCCGCGGAGCTGCGCGACGGCGACGTCGCGGCCGGCGCCGCCCTGATCGAGCTCCTGCACGGACTCGGTCCGGACGAGGTGGAGCCGTGCATCCGGGCGTGCGCGCTCCAGCTCCAGCTCGCGAACATCGCGGAGGAGCGCGAGCGCGTCCGGCGCCGGCGCCACTACGACGCCGCCGGCGTGCGCCAGCGCGAGTCACTGATGGACGCCGCCGACCTGCTGCGTGCGGAGGGCGCGGGGCTCGCGGCAGCCGTGCGCGCGCTGCACGTCGAGCTCGTGCTGACCGCGCATCCGACCGAGGCGACGCGGCGCTCCGTGCTCGAGCACCAGCTCGACACCGCCGGCCTGCTCGACCGCCTCGACGACCCGCGCGTCGGCGGCTGGCGCCGGCGCGCGCTGCTCTCCGAGCTGCGCGAGACGCTGACGGTGTGGTGGCAGACCGACGAGGTGCGCCGCGTGCGTCCGGTGGTCGAGGACGAGGTGCGGCGCAACCTGTTCTTCTTCGAGGCGACCCTGCACGACGCGGTCCCGCAAGTGCTCGAGGAGCTCGAGCGTTGCTTCGACGTGCGCGTGGACGGGCGCGAGCTCGCGTTCGGCTCCTGGGCGGGCTCGGACATGGACGGGCATCCGGAGGTCGGGGCCGAGACGCTCGCGCGCACGCTGATGCTCCACCGCGAGACCGCGCTGCGGCTGCTGCGCCGGCGCGTGCGCCGGCTCGCACGGGCGTTCTCGCACTCCGGCCGCCGCACGCCGATCTCCCCCGCGCTGGAAGCATCGCTCGAGCGCGACGCCGCCGAGCTGCCGACCGCGCGCGTGCTGCGCCGCGCCAACCGCGAGTTCGAGCCGCTGCGCTCCAAGCTCGGCTTCATCGGGCACCGGCTCGCCAACATGCTCGACCCGCTCGCGCGCGAGCCCGGCTACGCCGACCCGGACGAGCTGCGCAACGACCTCTGGCTCGTGCTCGAGAGCGTCGGCTCCGAGCACGTCGCGCACGGCAGCCTGCGCCATCTGCTGTGGCAGGTGGACGTGTTCGGCTTCCACCTCGCCAGCCTCGACGTGCGCCAGTCGGCGGCGGTCGTCCAGGAGGCCGTCGCCACGCTGCTGCCCGGCTACCGCGATGCCGACGAGTCCGAGCGCCTCGCGCTGCTCGAGGAGGCGATCGCGAGCAAGCGCCGCGGCCTCGCCCGCCGCCCCGGCGGCCCCGCCGGTGAGCTGCTGCGCGTGCTCGACACCGTCGCGCTGGCGCGGGAGGCGTACGGCAAGCGTGCCGTGCCCGTGATGGTGATCTCGATGGTCGAGCGCGCCTCCGACGTGCTCGCCGCGCACTGGCTGACCACGCGGGCGGGCGCGCCGTTGCGGCTCGGACCGCTGTTCGAGACGCTGGCGGACCTCGAGGCCGCGCCCGCGACGATGGCGACCCTCTACGAGACGCCCGTCTACCGCGACGGGTTGCGCGCGCACGCCGACCGCCAGCTGATCATGCTCGGCTACTCGGACTCGGGCAAGGACTCGGGCTTCGTGTCGAGCCAGTGGGCGCTGCACGTCGCCCAGGAGCGGCTAGCCGCCCAGGCCGCCGAGGTCGGCTTGAAGCTGGAGCTGTTCCACGGCCGTGGCGGCTCGCCCTCGCGCGGCGGCGGCCGCACGCACCGGGCGATCCTCGCGCAGCCGCGCGGCTCGATCGGCGGCCGGATCCGGATCACGGAGCAGGGCGAGACCGTGTCGGCGCGCTATGGCGACCCGGAGCTGGCGGTCCGCTCGCTCGAGCAGACGCTGTCGGCGGTGCTGCTCGCGTCGACCCGCAGGCAGCCGCCCGTGCTCGCGGCCTGGCGCGCCGAGATGGAGCGGCTGTCCGCGCGCTCGCGCGAGCGCTACCGCACGCTCGTGTACGAGAACCCGGACTTCGTGCGGTTTTTCGAGCAGGCCACGCCCTTGGCCGAGCTGGCGTCGCTCAACATCGGCTCGCGCCCGTCCAGGCGTGCGCCGGGCGGGATCGAGCAGCTGCGCGCGATCCCCTGGGTCTTCGCCTGGACCCAGAACCGGCTGCTGCTGCCGTCCTGGTACGGCGCGGGCTCCGCTCTGGCGGAGGGGACGCTCGACGTGCAGCGCGAGATGGCCGGCGGCTGGCCGTTCTTCCAGAGCCTGCTCTCAACCCTCGAGATGGCGCTCTTCAAGACCGACCTGGGCGTCGCCGAGCGCTACCTGCGGCTCGTCGA
>DASQMT010000010.1:0-3687 GCA_035645355.1 Solirubrobacteraceae bacterium
CGTAGACCGCTCCGCCATGCCCGAGCACGGACCGATAGAGCATCACGGGTCCGGCGCGGAACCTGAGCGGCTCGGGCTGTGCCGGGAGCGAGCGCGGGGGGTGCGCCCCGGGGCGCAGGCGCGCGACCGTCACGTGCGGCCGGAACGGGCGGGACTCCGGCTCGTAGACGCCCGCGGCCGCCAGCGCCGCCGCCAGCTCGGCCTGTAGGGCGCCAAGCCCGCCGTCGTGGTCGGCGAGCGCGACGGTCAGCACCCGGGCGCGGCGCGGAGGCAGCAGCAGCGCGTCAGCGAGCGCCAGCCGCGGCGGGTCCCGTGGCTCGAGCCGCCGCAGCACGTCGGCGACGCTCTCGACGTGCTCGTGCGGCCGGGAGCCCAGAAACGCGAGCGTCACGTGGAACATGCCCTCGCTCAACGGTCGCCACAGCGCCGGATCGGCCGCGACGTCGCGAAAGCCTGCAAGCGCCGCGCGCGCCGCCGCCGGGAGGTCGAGCGCGACGAAGAGGCGCAGCCGGCCGACGCTCACAGCGCGAGCAGCAGCCGGCGCAGCATGTGCATCGCCACGGTCGTCGTGCGCTCGCGCACCATCCCGCGGTCGCCGGGCAGCTGCACCGTGCGATCGCTGCGCGCTCCGCCGCTCGCCGCGACGCTCAGGCAGACCATCCCGACCGGCTTTTCCGCGCTGCCGCCTCCCGGTCCTGCGACCCCGGTGATCCCGATCCCGAGCATCGCGCCGAAGCGCGCGATCGCACCGTCGGCCAGCGCGGCCGCGACCTGCGGCGAGACCGCGCCGTGGCGCTCGATCAGCTCGGCCGGCACGTCCGCGAAGCGGGTCTTCGCCGCGTCGGAGTAGACGACCACGCCGCCGAGTACGTAGGCGCTCGAGCCCGCGCGGTCGGTCAGGCGCGCTGACATGAGACCGCCCGTGCACGATTCGGCGACCGCCACCGTCCGGTCGGCGAGCAGTCGGGCGACCTGCTCGTCGACCGTGGCGCCGTCCTCGGAGAACAGCTGCTCGCCGTGGCGCTCACGGATCCCCGCGACGAACGCGTCGTAGGCAGCGTCCGCGGCCGGCGGGAAGACGGTCGCGATCTCGATCTCGCCCCGGCGCAGGCAGGTCGTGATCTCCAGCTCGGCGAGCGGCACGTCGTCCGCCTCGATCGCCGCCAGGCTCAGGGCGATCTCGGACTCCGGCACCCCGAACAGCCGCAGCATCCGCTGCTCGAGCGCCGCCGTGCTCGCGAGCAGCGCTCGCAGTGGCTCAGTTTCGGCCGCCGCCGCCCACATCGGCTGCAGCTCCGAGGGCGGGCCCGGGAGCACGACCACGAGCGGGCCGGGGCTCTGCACGATCATCCCGGGCGCGGTGCCGACCGGCTCGAGCAGCGTCGCCCCCTCGGGCACGATCGCCTGCTTGCGGTTGCCGGCACGCAGCGCCTCCTCGCTGTAGGAGCGCCAGCCGCCTCGATTGCGCAGCAGGATCGCCAGGATGCGCTGCTCGAGCGCGGCGTCCAGCCGCATCGCGCGGCCCGCGAACTGCCCCACGACCTCGGCCGTGATGTCGTCGGCGGTCGGGCCGAGCCCGCCCGAGGTGATCACCAGGTCGATGCGCTCTCGCGCGAGGAAGTCGAGTGCCGCGCGCAGGTCTTGCGGGCGGTCGGCGACGACCATGATGTGCGCGAGCTCGACGCCGCGCTCGCGCAGCCGCTCGGAGAGCCAGGGGCCGTTGCGGTCGGCGATCGCGCCGGACAGCACCTCGGTGCCGGTCACGAGGATCCCGGCGCGGGTCATCCGGCGCAGTCTGGGCGCTCGGCGTCCGCGAGCGTGCGCGGCTTGCCGCCGGCACGTACCTCGTAGCCGACCGGAGCGTCATCGGAGACGGGGTATTCCCTGCCGTCGATCCGCATCACCGCGGCGCCGGTGCCGAACGACATCCGGAAGCGTCTTGCCTTGAACGTCTCGGAGCTCTGACCGGCGTCGAGCGTCAGGTTGGCGATCAGCGGCTCGCCGTCCCCGTTCTCGACGCATACGCTGACCGGGCCGGTCGGCAGGATCTGCAGCCGGACGTTGCGCCTGCGCGCGGGCTTGCGCTTGCGCTCCTGCCCATCGTCGCCGGCGGGTGCCGTCGTGGGCTCGGGCGTGACGGCGGGCGCGCCCGCTTCCTGCTCGTCCGGGTCGCCGCCCCATTTGCCGAGCAGGAAGAGCACGGCGACGAGCGCGATCACGCCCAGGACCACCGCCATCCAGGGCGCGAAGACGGCGCGCCGGGGACGCGCGCGGCGGCCGCCGAGGCTGGTGCCGAACGGCGCCAGCTCCTGCACGGCCGGGCGCTCGTAGCGCGCCCTGTACTCCTCGACCAAGTTGCGCGCGTCGAGGCCGAGATAGTCCGCGTAGGTGCGCAGGAAGGTCTTCACGAAGGTCGGGCCAGGCAGCAGGTCCCACTCCTCGTTCTCGAGCGCCCGCAGGTACTTCGCGCGGATCTTGGTGGCCGCCTCGACCTCGGTGATGTCGATCCGGTTGCGCATGCGCGTCTCGCGCAGCTGGTCCCCGATCTCCGGCATCCAGGGACCTAGGCTACGTCACCGTCTTCGTCATCAGGCACCGGCACGCTCGCACCGCGCTGGTCGAGCCCCGCGATCACGCGTGCGACGTCGGCCTCGGCGACGAGCACCTGCCTGGGCTTCGAGCCTTCGTAGCCCGAGATCACGCCGCGGCGCTCGAGCATGTCGATCAGCCGCCCCGCGCGCGTGTACCCGAGCCGCAGCCGGCGCTGGAGCATCGAGGTCGAGGCGGTCTGCATCTCGGCGACGAGCCGGATCGCGTCGCCCAGCAGCGGGTCCTCGTCGGGATCGAAGCCGTCCTCGCCGGCCGGCGGCAGCTCCTCGGCCTCGACCTCCTCGAGCAGCTCCTCGCGGAACTCCGGCTCGCCCTGGCGGCGCCACTGCTCGGTCAGCTTGGCGATCTGGTCCTCGTCCACGTAGGCGCCCTGGATCCGCTGCAGGCGCGAGGAACCGACCGGCGAGAACAACATGTCCCCCTGACCCAGCAGCGTCTCGGCACCGTTCTGGTCGAGGATCACGCGCGAGTCGGTCTGGGAGGACACGGAGAACGCGATCCGGCTCGGGACATTCGCCTTGATCATGCCCGTGATCACGTCGACGCGCGGGCTCTGGGTCGCCAGCACCAGGTGGATCCCGACCGCACGCGCCTTTTGCGCGAGCCGGATGATCGAGTCCTCGACATCGGCCGGGGCGACCATCATCAGATCGGCCAGCTCGTCGATCACGCACAGCACGTAGGGCAGCGCCTGCTCGCCGCGGCGCTCGCGCACCTTGTTCATCTCGATCAGGTTGCGGGTGCGCGCGAGCGCCATGTAGGAGTAGCGCTGCTCCATCTCGCGGACGAGGTTCTGCAACGCGGTCGCGGCCTGCTTCGGCGACGTGATCACGGGCGTCAGCAGGTGCGGGATCGAGTCGTAGTGATTGAGCTCGACCTGCTTGGGATCGACCAGCACGAGCCGCACCTCGTGCGGCGTGGCGCGCAACAGGATCGAGGCGAGCATCGCGTTGACGCAGCCGGACTTGCCGGCGCCCGTCGTGCCGGCGACGAGCAGGTGCGGCATGCGCGCGAGGTCGGCGCCGATCGCGCGCCCGGCGACGTCCTTGCCCAGCCAGACCGTGAGCGGCGACCAGC
>DASQMT010000011.1:0-14954 GCA_035645355.1 Solirubrobacteraceae bacterium
CGCGGCACCGCCGGCGGCCGTGCGGGCAGGTCCCAGAGGCGCACCTTCGGGTGCTGCCAGACCTCCTCCATCAGACGAGCCGCGGCCTGCTCGTCGCGCGGGCCGCCGGCGTCGAACTCGGCGGCGAAGTCGGTCAGGAACATCGACTCGGGCGGCACCGCAGCGTCCGCGCCGCGGTCGACGATCAGACGCAGCATCGTTGTTCCCGACCGGTCGTTGCCGACGATGAAGAAAGGAAAGAGGCCGGTTTCGCCTGCCAGGTGAGCCTGTCGTTCCTCGGGCTCACCTTCGGCGACGTTACGTGCGCCGTGCATCCCACGAGAACCCACGCACGGCGAGCACGATCCCGGCCGCCGACCAGAGCGTGAGCACCGCCAGCGCCGGCACGTTGTGGGCCAGGCCGTCGCCGGTCACGATCCCGCCCGACAGCCCGTCGATGAGGTGCTTGAGCGGCAGCGCCTCGGCGATCGTCTGCAGGAAGCCGGGCGCGTAGTCGGCGTCGTAGAAGACGCCCGAGATGAAGATCAGCGGCAGAAACGCGGCGTTGACGTACGCGGGCGCCGAGTCGAAGTTCGGGATCGCGTGCGAGAGCGCTACGCCGAGCGACGCGAAGCAGACGACTCCGACCACCACGAACACGGCCAGGGCGACCAGGTCCTGAGGTGGGTCGAGGCCGAACACGAGCGAGCCCGCCGCGGTGATCAGCGTCACCTGCAGCGCGGTGTTCGTGATCGCGTTGCCGGCGATGCCCGCGAGGTAGGCGCTCGTCGGCAGCGGCGTGCCGCGGATGCGCTTGAGCACCCCGGACTCGCGCAGGTAGGTGAGCGTCATCGCGAGCGCCGAGAACGTCGTCGACATCACCGCCATGCCCGCGATGCCGGGCACGATCACGCGCAGGTTCTCCTCGTCTTCGGCGAAGATCGCGCCGAACAGCGCCAGGAAGATCAGCGGCAGCAGGAAGTTGAAGAACGCCGCGCTCGGGTTGCGCCAGAACATCCTGCGCTCGAGCCGGTACTGCCGCCAGGCGGCGCGGCGCCAGGGCACGGAGCTGCGGTACGGCCGCGCGCGCCGGATCGGCTCGTCGAGCGCGTGGTCGCTCACTGGGCAGCCTCGGCCGTGAGCTCGAGGTACACGTCCTCGAGGCTCGGCTGCGCGACGCTCAGCTCGTGCAGCCGATCGCCGCGCGCCAGCGCTGCGCCGGTCAGCTCGTGCAGCAGCGCCGTCGGGTCATCCGTGACGCGCTCGTGTGCGGCGCCTGCTCCGTCGCGCCAGGTGACGCGGTAGCTCTGCACGGCCGTCCCAAGCTCGCGCGGCGCGCCCTCGGCCAGGATCGCGCCGTCCTTGATGATCGCCACGCGGTCGGCCAGCGCCTGCGCCTCGTCGAGGTAGTGGGTCGTGAGCAGGACCGTCTTTCCGAGCTCCTTGAGCGAGCGCACCGTGTCCCAGGCCTGGCGCCGCGCAGCTGGATCGAAGCCGGTCGTCGGCTCGTCGAGGAAGACCAGCTCGGGGTCGCCGATCAGCGCCAGCGCGAGGTCCAGCCGTCGCTGCTGGCCCCCGGAGAGCGTGATCGTGCGCTGCCCGCCAGCCGCCTCCAGACCGCTCAGCGCGATCGTCTCCTCGACGTCGCGCGGCGCGCGGTAGAAGCCGGCCCAGTGGCTGACCGCCTCGTGCACCGTGAGGTGGCGGTAGAGCCCGCTCGACTGCAGCACGATCCCGATCCGCTCGCGCAGCGCGATCGGGCGCGGGCCGGGGTCCATGCCGAGCACCGCGACGCGGCCGGCGCTGCGCTCGCGGTAGCCCTCGAGGATCTCCACCGTGGTCGTCTTGCCTGCGCCGTTGGGGCCGAGCAGCCCGTAGACCTCACCACGGCGGACGCTGAACGAGATCCCGCGCACGGCATGGAACTCGCCGTAGTCCTTGCGCAGCTCCTCGACCTCGATCGCCGCTTCGGTGGTCATCCGCCTGCATCATGGCAACCTTCCGGCCACGTCAATGCGCTGCGCCTGCATCGACATCGGGTCGAACACGACGCGGCTGCTGGTCGCCGAAGCTGCGCGCGGGCGGCTCCTACCGGTGCTCGAGCAGCGCGCGTTCACGCGCATCGGCCGCCAGATCGACGCGCGCGGCTCGATCCTGCACGCGACGATCGCCGAGGTCGCCGAGGTCGTCGCGGCACAGCACGCCGCCGCCGCGGCCGCCGGCGCCGAGCACGTCCGCGTCGTCGCGACGGCGGCGATCCGGCGGGCCGCGAACCGCGCAGTGCTGGTCGCGGCGCTGCGCGACTGGGCGGGTGTGGACGTGGTGGTGCTGTCCGCCGACGACGAAGGCCGGCTCGCGTTCGCCGGGGCGACCCGGACGCTCGAGCAGCCGCCCGAGGGGACGATCGCGGTGGTGGACGTCGGCGGGATGTCGACCGAGATCGCGGTCGGCACGATCGCCGGCGGCGTGAGCTGGCTGCGCTCGTACCCGATCGGCTCAGGTCAGCTCGCGCTGCGCTGCCGCGCCGATCCGCCTTCGCCGGCGGACCTCGAGATGATCGGCGCTGCCGCCGAGGGCGCATTCGCCGCGGGCGGCGAGCCGCCGCCGCTCGACCTCGCCGTGGCGGTCGGAGGCAGCGCCGCGTCGCTGCCGACGCTGGTCGGCCCGGTGCTCGACGGCGCGGCGCTCGACCGCGCGCTCGCGGTGCTCGTCTCCGCCAAGGCGGCGGTCGTCGCGCGCCGTCATGGGCTCGCGCCGGAGCGCACCGAGCTGCTGCCGGCGGGCATACTGGTGCTCGCCGCGGCGGGACGCCGGCTCGGGATGCCGCTGCGGATCGGGCGCGGCGGGATCCGCGAGGGCGTGGTGCTGGAGCTCGCGGGCGGAGGTTGAGGAGCATGGCCAAGGCACAGGACATCGACGTTGCACCATCCGAGCCGTTCCGGCAGGCGGCCGCGCGGATCGTTCGGGTGCGCGCAGGGGAGCTCTTCCAGAACGCGGACGGCGTGCTCGACACGGGCGACATCGAGCGCGTGCACGACATGCGGGTCGCCTCGCGGCGGCTGCGAGCGGTGCTCGAGATCTTCGCGCCCTGCTTTCCGCGCAGCGAGTTCGCCGGTGTGCTGCGCGACGTCAAGCAGCTCGCCGACGCGCTCGGCGAGCGGCGCGATCCGGACGTCCACATCGACGCGCTGGCGTCGTTCTCCAAGGCGCTGCCGGCGGGCTACAAGCCGGGCGTCGCACGGCTCGTCGAGGACCTGCGCGCCCGCCAGACGCGTGCCAATGCGCTCCTCGCCGCCGAGCTGGAGCGCGCGCTCGAGCGGGCCCTGCACGAGCGGCTGCTAGCGCTCGCGGACGCGGCCGCCGCCGTCGACCCGGGTGCGGAGTCCGCCACGATCGAGCCGGCCGCGAGCCTGGACGAGCCCGCGTGAAGGCGCGTCGCGTCAAGGGGCTCGACCCGGACGGCACGCTCGCCGACAACGCCGAGCAGATCGTGCGCGTGCGCCTCGACGAGCTGTGCGGCTTCATGCCGACCGCCGCCGACCCGCGCGAGGTCGTGGCGCTGCACGACATGCGGATCGCTGCCAAGCGCCTGCGCTACATCCTCGAGATCACCGGGCCGTGCTTCGGTCCGTACGCCAGGACCGCCACGAGGCTCGTCAAGGACGTCCAGGACCTGCTCGGCGAGATCCACGACTGCGACGTGCAGATCCCCGAGACGGCCGCGTTCGCCGAAACGCTGCAGGCGGCCGACGCGGCGGCGTTGCACCGGACCGCGGGCTCGGCGCCGGACCTCGAGCCGGCGCTCCTCAAACAGGCGCCGCACGCGCGCGAGCACGCTGGCATCGCGGTGCTGCAGGTGCACCTACGCGCCCGCCGCCTGCTGCTCTTCGACCGGTTCCTAGAGCTCTGGGACGACCTCGAGCGCAAGGGCTTCCGCGCGCGGCTCGAGTACGCCGCCGGCGAGCGCGCGGACGTCCTCGACGAGCCGCAGCGTTAGCATCGGCGGCGCGATGACAGATCTGCAGCAGTCCGAGGCGCCCACGACGGCGACGGTCGACCTCGCCGATCCCGCCCTCTACTTCAACCGCGAGCTCTCGTGGCTCGACTTCAACGACCGCGTGCTGCAGCTCGCGGAGGACGAGTCCGTGCCGCTGCTCGAGCGGCTGAAGTTCTGCGCGATCTACTCGAGCAACCTGGACGAGTTCTTCATGGTGCGGGTCGCGGGCCTGCAGGAGTACGTCGACGGTGGCATCGACCGGCCGCGCGAGGACGGGCGCAGCCCGGCCGAGACGATCGCGGCGATCGGGACCGCGGTGCGTGAGCAGACGCAGCGCCAGACGCGCTGCCTGGCGCAGACGCTGCGCCCCGCGCTGGAGGAGCACGGCATCCGGATCCAGACCTGCGACGAGGTCGACCCGCGCCATCGCGACCTGCTGTCCGAACGCTTCCGGCGCCAGATCTTCCCGGTGCTGACGCCGCTCGCCGTCGGCCTCGGCCGGCCGTTCCCGTACATCTCCAACCTGTCGCTCTCGCTGGCGGTGGTGGTGCGCGACCCGCAGACCGGGCAGGAGACGTTCGCGCGCGTGAAGGTCCCGAAGGAGATGCTGCCGCGCTTCGTGCCGATCGGCGACGGGCGCACCTTCGTGTCGCTCGAGAGCCTGATCGCGAAGAACCTCGACGCGCTCTTCCCCGGCATGGAGATCGTCGACGTCGACGTCTTCCGGGTGACGCGCGACGCCGACTTCACCGTCGACGACGAGGCTGACGACCTGCTGAGGGCGGTCGAGCAGGAGCTGCGCCGGCGCCGCTTCGGCGAGGTCGTGCGGGTCGAGGTCGGCGCGGGCATGAGCCGGCGCCTGCGCGAGCCGCTGGTGCGCGCGCTCGAGATCGAGGAGGGGGAGTTGTTCGAGGTCGACGGGCTGCTCGACCTCAAGGACCTCTGGGACGTCGTCGGCGTCCCCGGCTTCGCCGACCTGCGCTACGAGCCCTGGAGCCCCGTCACGCAGCCGCGGCTGCAGCCCGACGAGGACGAGGAGCCCGACGTGATGGCCGCCATGCGCAAGGGCGACGTCCTGCTCCACCACCCCTACGACTCCTTCGCGACGTCGGTCGAGCGACTCGTCGAGCAGGCGGTGGCGGACCCGAAGGTGCTCGCGATCAAGCACACGGTGTACCGGACCAGCGACGACTCGCCGCTGGTCCCGGCGCTGATCCGCGCGGCCGAGCGCGGCAAGCAGGCCGTCTGCATGGTCGAGCTCAAGGCGCGCTTCGACGAGCGCGCCAACATCGGCTGGGCGCGCGCGCTGGAGGAGTCCGGCGTGCACGTCGTCTACGGCCTGCCGAACATGAAGACGCACGCCAAGTGCATCCTGATCGTGCGCCGCGAGGGCGACGGCGTGCGCCACTACGTGCACGTCGGCACCGGCAACTACCACCCCAAGACCGCGCGGCTCTACACCGACTTCGGCCTGCTCACGTGCGACGACGAGATCGGCGCCGACGTCGCCGACATGTTCAACCAGCTGACCGGCTTCGCCCGGCCCGGAGCATCGCGCGCCGTGCTGGTCGCGCCGGCGCACATGCGCGAGGGGATCCTGGACGAGATCGAGCGCACGATCGCGGCCAAGCAGGACGGTCACAGCGCCCGGATCGCGATGAAGATGAACTCGCTCGTGGACAAGCGCTGCATCCAGGCGCTCTACCGGGCATCGCAGGCGAGCGTCGACGTCGATCTGAACATCCGCGGCATCTGCTGCCTGCGCCCTGGCATCGAGGGCGTGTCGGAGAACATCCGCGTGCACTCGGTGGTCGGCCGCTTCCTCGAGCACTCGCGCATCTACGCGTTCGAGCGCAACGGCGAGCAGACGATCTACATCGGATCGGCCGACCTGATGCCGCGCAACCTCGACACGCGGGTCGAGCTGATCGCCCCGGTGCGCGAGGAGGCGCTGCGCGCCGAACTGCTCGACGCGTTCGAGCGCTGCATGGCCGACGACACGAACGCCTGGACGCTGGAGCCCGACGGCGCCTGGCCGCGCCGCGTGCCGTCGCCGTCCGCGCCGCGCAACGCCCAGCGGGAGCAGATGGCGCGCCACGCGATGCGCGCGGTCGAAGCGGCCGCCGGCGCCGGCTGAGCTCGGCCGCAGCGGCGGTCCCCACCCTGGCGCACAGCGGCGCTCCCGGTGAAGGATCCGCCCGCGGACGGGCGAAGACCCGCCTATCGCTCGAATCAGGTGTGTTGTGGCCGCGCTCGTCGCGGTGGCGATCGCGGCTCCGGCGGCGAGCGCGCAGAGCCCGGACGTCGCCGCGCTCCAGGTCGCGCTGCGCGCTCACGGACTGTACAGCGGAACCATCGACGGGGTGCGCGGCCCGCGGACGGCGGCCGGTGTGCGCCGCTTCCAGCGCCGGCGCGGGCTGGCGGTGGACGGCGTGGCCGGCCCGGCGACCCGGCGCGCCTTCGGGCGCCGCGGCCGTCCGCGCCTCGGCAGCCGTGTGCTCTCGAGCGGCGATCGCGGCTGGGACGTCGCCGGCCTGCAGTTCCTGCTCGGCCGGCACGGCTTTCCCTCCGGCCCCGTCGACGGCGGGCTCGGCCCGCGCACCGACGCGGCGCTGCGCCGCTTCCAGTCCTGGGCCGGGCTGGGAGCGGACGGGCTGGCGGGCGCTGCGACGCTCGCGCGGCTGCGCCGGACTCCGCCGGCGAGCCCGCTCGTGTTCGCGCCGCCCGTCGCGGCGCCACTCGGCGACCGCTTCGGCGCGCGCGGCAACGGCTTCCATCCGGGCCTCGACTACCCCGTCGGCCACGGCACGACGATCCGCGCCGCGGGTCGCGGCTGCGTCTCGTTCGCGGGCTGGAGCTCGGGCGGGTACGGGAACCTCGTGATCATCGACCACCGGCTCGGGATGACGTCCTGGTACGCGCACCTCTCGACCGTCGCCGTCCGGCGTGGCGCCTGCGTCGTCGCGGGCACGCCGATCGGCCGCGCCGGCAGCACCGGCAACTCGACCGGCCCGCACCTGCACTTCGAGACGCGCCTACGCGGGGCGGCCGTGGCGCCGCGCTTCTAGCCCGGGCCGGGATCAAAGCGCTCCGGCACTCGCTGGATGCGCCCGATCTGCCGATGCACCCCGGATGGGCTTGCTCGAAGCGTCCCGTTCCGCACGCTGGGTCACGGTCTTGGTCGCGACGTTGTGCGCGCTCGGGTCGTCCGCGACCGTCGTCGCGTACTTTTTGACGGGGCGCGCGCAAGGCTGGACCGTCAACGCCGCCTGGCTGACGCTGGGGGTCGCGTTCGTGATCGCGATGGCCGCCGCCCGCCGGCGCGCGCAGCCGTCCGCGCGCGTGGCCTGGACGCTCCTGCTGGCCGGCGCGCTGTGCTGGGCCTTCGGGCAGGTGCTCTGGGTCCTCTGGCTGTTCGTCCCGGCGCCCGCCACACCCAACCTCGCCGACTTCGGCTGGTACGCGTTCGCGGTCTTCACCGGCCTGGGCCTCTACCGGCTGGGCAGCGCCGGGCACACCCGCTGGTGGGCGACGTCCGCCGAGATCGCACCGCTCGCGGTGGCCGTGTGCGCACTCGTGGCCGCGCTTGTCTGGGCGAAGCTCGTCGACTCGCCCTTCAGCACGCTCGAGCAGGCGTCGGCGCTGGCCTATCCCGTGCTCTACGTCTCGAGCGCGCTCGCGGTGCTGCAGTCCGTGACGAGCGGGAGCCTGCGGCTGTGGGGGAATCCTGGCCTGATCGCGATCGTCGCCGGCTTCGTCTTCGAAGCGGCCGCGTTCATCTTCTGGTGCCCGGCATTGCTCGACGGGAGCTATGTCGCGGGCACCCATCCCAGCGACGCGCTCTGGAGCCTCGGCCTGGCGAGCCTTGCGCTCGGAGCGTGTTTCGCCGGCACCGCTTCGGAGCCTGCGACCCAGCAGCGTCGCCTCACCGGTGTGCTCCCGGGGCTGACGCTCGCGGCGCTCGTGGCGGTGCAACTGTCGATGATCATCGAAGGAAGCCCGGCGGCGCCGCAGCTCATCGTCGCGTGCGGCGTGGCCCTGGTCGGCGCGGCGTTGCTGGTGCGCAGTGGTGTGCTGAACCGGGAGCAGAGCCAGCTGCTCGAGCGCGAGCGGCGGGCGAGCGCCGACGCGCTCGCTGCGCGCAAAGAGCTCGACGGTTTCTTCACGTCCTCGATCGGCCTGCTCGGTATCGCGGGCTTCGACGGTCGCTTCCATCGCATGAACCCGGCCTGGAGCGAAGTGCTCGGCTGGACGATCGACGAGCTGCTGGCGAGCCCGTTCCTCGACTTCGTCCACCCCGACGACATCGACGCGACGCTCAAGGAGATGGCCACGCTCAGCGACGGGGTAGACACGCTGAACTTCGAGAACCGCTATCGCTGCAAGGACGGCTCCTACCGCTGGCTCGCCTGGAAGTGCCGGCCGGACACGGAGGCGGGCGTGATCTACACCGCCGCGCACGACGTCACCGACCTGCGCCTCGTGTCGAAGGAGCTGGTCACCGCGCGCGACCAGGCGCTCGACGCGTCGCGCCAGAAGTCTGAGTTCCTGGCGATGATGAGCCACGAGATCCGAACGCCGCTCAACGGCGTGATCGGCATGACCGACCTGCTCGCCGGGACCGAGCTCGACGCCGAGCAGCGGGGCTACGCCGACACCGTCAACTTCTCCGGTGAGGCGCTGCTGACGATCATCAACGACATCCTCGACTTCTCGAAGATCGAGGCCGGCCGGCTCGAGCTCGACCTGATCGACTTCGACGTCCGCGAGACGGTCGAGGCGGTCGGCGAGCAGTTCGCGAGCCGTGCCCACGAGAAGGGGCTCGAGCTGATCCTGGACCTGCCCGGCGACCTGCCGGCCCTCGTCCACGGAGACCCGACGCGCGTGCGGCAGATCCTCACGAACCTGATCGCCAACGCCGTGAAGTTCACCGCGGCCGGCGAGATCGTCGTCGGCGTCCGCGCGGAATCCGGCGCGCTGCTGCGCTTCGACGTCCGGGACACCGGGGTCGGCGTGGACCCCGCGGCGCTGCCGCGCCTGTTCGAGTCCTTCACCCAGGCCGACAGCTCGACCACGCGCCGCTACGGCGGCAGCGGTCTCGGGCTCGCGATCTGCAAGCACCTGACCGAGCGCATGGGCGGCGAGATCGGAGCCGAGTCGCAGGCCGGCGAGGGAAGCACGTTCTGGTTCACCGTGCAGCTGGAAGGCGTGCGCGGCCGCGCTGCGACGGCGCCGCGCCTGGACCTCGCCGACGTGCGCGTGCTCGTGGTCGACGACAACGCGACGAACCGGGAGATCCTCGAGCACCAGCTCCGCGGCTCGCAGATGCTCCCCGAGACCGTGGAGGATGGCCCTTCGGCGCTGTGCCGGATGCGAGCCGCGACACGCCGCGACGAGCCGTACGAGCTGCTGGTGCTGGACTTCAACATGCCGGACATGGACGGCCTTGCGCTCGCGCACGCGATCAGCGCGGACCCCGAGCTGACAGGCGTGCCGATGATCCTGCTCACCTCGTCGGGCAGCGAGCCGGGCGAGGGCCGGCGGGCGGGCATCGAGACCTATCTGACCAAGCCGGTCCGTCAGGGGCGCCTGCTCGACGCGATCGCCCAGGTCCTGGGCCGCGAGGGCGAGCCGACGCCAGAGTTCGTCGCCAGCACGATCGCGCAGCCCGCGCGTGCGGCCGGCAACCAGCCGATGCCGCGGGTGCTGCTGGCCGAGGACAACGAGATCAACCAGGCGGTGGCGACGATCACGCTGCGCAAGCGCGGCTTCGAGGTCGAGATCGCCGGCGACGGGCAGGCGGCCGTCGAGATGGCCGCCGGCGGCGGCTATGCGGCGATCTTCATGGACTGCCAGATGCCCAGGCTCGACGGCTACGACGCCACGCGCGCGATCCGCCGCCAGGAGGCCGGTGGCAGCCGGACGCCGATCATCGCCATGACCGCGAGCGCGATGCGTGGCGACCGCGAGCTGTGCCTCGACGCCGGGATGGACGACTACCTCGCCAAGCCGCTGCGGCTCGACCAGCTCCAGCGCGTGCTCGAGGAGTGGGTCAGCGTGCCAGAGCCGGTCGACGGCCCACCGGCGGGCCCGGCCGCGTCACCGGTGGACTCCGCGCATCAGGTGCGCGCGCGCGGTCGCCCCGCCTGAGGCCGATGAAGCCGGCGGCACCCGTCACGACGTACGTCGGCACGTCTGCGCGCCTTACCAGCCGCCGCGCACGTCGGCGCGCGCGGTGCGCGCCTTCGCGGCGCGCTTGCGCGCATCCTTGCGCTTGTCCAGGCGCCACTGGAGCATGCTCATCACGAAGATGAAGAGCGGGAAGAACGCGATCAGGATGAAGCCCGCGTTCGTGACCACCTTGTCGTTGGTCTCGCCCCAGAGTCCCTCGCCGCCATCGTGCGCGAGCGCGGCCGGCGCACTCAGGGCGAGCAGAGCGGCGGCGAGCAGGAGCGAGCGTAGTGCGCGCATCGCGCCCCACCGTACCATGGCCTCGTGGCCGTCGTCATCGCCTCTGATCTGGCCAAGGACATGGTCGGGAGCCCGCTGTTGCGGGGTGTCTCGTTCAAGCTGGAGCGTCGTGACCGGCTGACGCTCTCGGGCCGTAACGGCACCGGCAAGACCACGCTGCTGCGCATGCTGATCGGCGAGACGAGCGTCGACGGGGGGCAACTCGCGTTCGCGCGCGACACGCGCGTCGCGCTGCACGACCAGCGCCCTCCTCGCGACCGCGACCGCTCGCTGCGCGACTACGTGCTCGGCGGCTGCGGCGAGCTGCTGGCGATCGAGGCCCGGCTCGCCGAGCTCGAGCACGCGATGGCGGAGGGCGCGGCCGACGCCGCGACGCTCGCCGCCTACTCGCGCGCCCAGGGGCGGCTCGAGCATGCGGGCGGCTACGCCTGGCGCGAGGGGGTCAACGCGACGCTGCATGGGCTCGGCTTCCGCGACGAGCACCTCGACCGCGAGCTCGCCTCCTTCTCCGGCGGCGAGCTGACGCGCGCCTCGCTGGCACGCGCGCTGGCCGGCGATCCGGACCTGCTGCTGCTCGACGAGCCGACGAACCACCTCGACATCGCGGCGCTCGAATGGCTCGAGAAGTACCTCCAGGGGCTTGACGCGGCGGTCGTGCTCGTCGCGCACGAACGCTGGTTCCTCGAGGCCGTCGGCACCGCGGTGCTGGAGCTCGAGGGCGGTCGCTCGAATTTCTTCAAGGGGACCTGGCACGCCTGGCGCAGGGAGAAGGCCTCCCGCGAGCTGGCGCTGGGCCGAGCGATCGAGAAGCAGGAGGCGCAGATCGCGGCGCTCGAGCGCTTCGTGACGCGCTTTCGCGCCGGCACGCGCGCGCGCCAGGCGCAAGCGCGCGTGAAGCAGCTCGAGAAGATCGAGCGTCAAGCCCGCGACCCACGAGACGGCAAGGCGCTGGGTTTCGCCTTCAAGCCGCCCGAGCGCTCCGGCCGCATCGTGTTCGAGGTCGAGGACGGCGTGCTGCGGATCGGCGACCGCGAGCTGCTGCGCGACGCCACGCTGTGGCTCGAGCGGGGCGAGCACGTCACGCTGGTGGGCCCGAACGGGTCGGGCAAGACGACGCTGATACGCGCGCTCGCCGGCGAGCGCCAGCTCGACGAGGGCAAGCTGCGGCGCGGTCACAACGTCAAGCTCGGGGTGCTCTCCCAGCACGCCGAGGAGCTCGGGCGCACCGGCAAGGTGATCGAGGCCTGCCAGCGCGCGACGGGCCTCAAGCCGAACGAGGCGCGCGCGCTGCTGGGGCAATTCCTGTTCAGCGGCGAGGCGGCCGAGAAGCCGCTCGACGGCCTCTCCGGCGGCGAGCGCCGGCGGCTGTCGCTGGCGATCCTCGTGCACTCCGGCGCGAACGTGCTGATCCTCGACGAGCCGACGAACCATCTCGACCTCGAGAGCCGCGAGGCGCTGGAGTCGGCGCTGCAGTCCTTCCCCGGCGCGCTGCTGCTGATCTCGCACGACCGCGCACTGCTCGACGCGGTCGGCACCCGCACGATCGCGGTCGAGGACGGGACGCTGCACTCCTACGTCGGCGGCTGGCCCGAGTACGTGCGGCTGCGCGAGGAGCGCGTCGATGCCGAGCGCGACGCCAGGGCGCGCGCGAAGCGCAACGGCGCCAAGCGGCCGGCCACCGTGCAGCCGCCGGCGCGCAGCCAGAACCGGCAGCGAGAGGCGCGGCGACTGGAGGCGGAGATCGAGCGGGCCGAGGCCGCGCTCGCGACGATCGAGCAGGAGCTCGCCGACCCGCAGTCCTGGAACGACCCGCGCAGCGCGGCGAAGTCGACGCGCCGCCACGCCGACGCCAAGCAGCGGATCGAGGCGCTCTACGCCGAGCTGGAGACGGTCGCCGGGTAGCGCGGCCCGCGACGCGCTACCGGTGCGCGCGCTTGATCGAGATGCCCTCGAGCACGTTCGCGACCGTCTCGCACGCGTCGACAGCCGACTCGAGCGTGTCGAAGATGTCCTTCCAGCGGATCAGCATCATCGGGTCGATGCCGTTCGCGAACAGCGACCCGACAGCCGCGCGCTGCAGGCGATCGCCCTCGTTCTCGAGCCTGTGGATCTCGACGAGGTGCGACGACAGGTCGACGCCGCTGCGCAGGCCTCGCAGCGCGGCGGCGACCTGCTCCGCACACCCGACGAGCACGGTCGCGAGCTGCTCGGCCTGCTCCATCGGCGCCTCGACGCCGTAGACGCCGAGCTGGTCGGCGACCTCCTCGGCATAGTCGACGACGTCGTCGAGCGCGCCGGTGAGGGCATGCACGTCGGCCGCGTCGAGCGCCGCGCGGCGGTGCCCGTTGCAGGCCAGGCGGTGCAGGATGTCGTGCGCGATCCGGTCGCCGTCCTGCTCGCACAGCAGGATCTCGCGCGCCAGCGCGGACTGCTCGGGATAGTCCCCGAGCAGGTCGCGCAGCAGCAGCGCCACGCGCTGCACGTTGCGCGCGGACTCCTCGAAGAGGCCGAGGAGCTCGGGGTCGGGCTTGGGCTTGGCCGGCCACATGCGTCCGACCCTAGAGCGGCTGTGCGCGAGCCCCGAGGTCGTTCACAACCTCTTCACGCGCAGTTCACCGGCCGGTAACCGCGCGCGCCGGCGCTCCCGCCAGCCTCTCGCAGCGATGAGGTTGGAAACGGAAGCGGAGGTGATCAGGGCGGGGGATCTGGAGGTGCGCCCGGCGGACCACCTTGCGCTCGCCCGCGGTCGCGTCATGGCGCTCTCGGTCCGAGAGCAGGCGCTGCTCGAGGCGCTGGCGTGCAGGCAGGGGCGGATCGTCGCCCGCGGAGAGCTCTACGCGACGGTCTGGGGGGCGCCGCTGCGGGATCAGGACCGCTCCGTCGACGTCTACGTGCACAAGCTGCGGTCGAAGCTGGCGCTCGCGATCCCGGAGCGCAGCTTCATCCACACGCACTTCGGGTTCGGCTACCGCTTCGAGCCGGAGGATTCACACCCTTTTCACAAGGGTGCTCACAAACAAGAACAGGATGGGCTGCGATGAGGAGCAACAGATCTCTACTGACGCTGGCCGTGACGGGGGTGCTCGCCTTCGGCTTCGTCGCCTGCGGGGACGACGAGGAGCCCACCGCCTCGGGCGGGGGCGAGTCCTCCGGAGGCGAGCTGTCCGGCAAGATCGCCATCGACGGCTCGTCGACCGTGGCGCCGTTCGCCGAGGCCGCGGCGGAGCTCTTCCAGGAGGAGAACGGCGGCGTGCAGATCACGGTCGGCACCTCGGGCACCGGTGGGGGCTTCGAGAAGTTCTGCGCCGGCGAGACCGACATCTCGGATGCGTCGCGTCCGATCTCGGATGAGGACGAGGTGCCGCTCTGCGAGGAGGGCGCGATCGAGTACACCGAGGTCCAGATCGCCAACGACGGCATCGCCATCGCCACGAACAAGGATTTGACCGTGGACTGCCTGACGGTCGGCCAGCTCAAGAAGGTCTGGAACAAGGGCTCGACGGTCAAGTCGCTCGCGGACGTCGATGGCAGCCTCCCGGACACGGAGCTCTCGCTCTACGGGCCCGGCACCGACTCGGGCACGTTCGACTTCTTCACCGACGCGATCAACGGCGAGGAGGGCGTGAGCCGCGAGGACTACGAGGCCTCCGAGGACGACAACCAGCTCGTCACGGGCGTCTCGGGCGACGCGGGCGGCTTCGGCTACTTCGGCTTCTCCTACTACGAGGCCTCCGCGGACAAGCTCAACCTCGTCGGGGTCGACAGCGGTGATGGCAACTGCGTCAAGCCTTCGTCCGAGACGATCCAGGACGGCTCGTACAAGCCGCTCTCGCGCCCGCTGTTCATGTACCCCAGCAAGAAGGCCATGGAGCGCCCGGAGGTCAAGGCGTTCATGGACTTCGTCACGAGCCAGGCTCCGATGATCGCCGAGGCGGCCAAGTTCGTGCCGCTCACCGAGGAGCAGCTGACCGAGGCCCAGGGCGCCCTCGCCCAGTAGCCAGGCACCTTGGCCGACCCCTCGACAGCTCTCTCCGAAGGCGCGATGGGGCGTCGGACCAGCCTGGTCCGGCGCCCCTCGGGCCGCTCGCGCTTCGAGGGCGCGGTCAAGGCGATCCTCTTCAGCGCCGCGGCCGTCTCGGTGCTGACGACACTGGCGATCGTCTTCTCGCTGCTCAACGAGACGCTGGCGTTCTTCGGCGACGTGCCGATCGCCGATTTCCTGTTCGGGACCAAGTGGTCGCCGCAGTTCGCCGGCGACCAGCAGTCGTTCGGCGTGCTGCCACTGGTCTGGGGAACGCTCTATCTGACCGGCATCGGCCTGCTCGTGGCGGTACCCGTCGGGATCCTCTCCGGGATGTACCTCTCGGAGTTCGCCCCGCACCGCGTGCGCAAGGTGATCAAGCCGATCCTCGAAGTGCTCGCCGGCGTGCCGACGATCGTGTTCGGCTACTTCGCGCTGACCTTCTTCACGCCCGAGGTGCTCAAGGGAGGGCTCGGGCTCGACGTG
>DASQMT010000012.1:0-3217 GCA_035645355.1 Solirubrobacteraceae bacterium
CGCGAGCGTCGCGACGGGCTCCCGGCCCGAGAACAGGAGCGCGAGCGCGCTCCCCCGGCGCGCGCCGCCGGGCGCGCGCGAGAGGCCCAGCCGGGCGATGCCGTAGAGCTGCACGGTCGGGTCGCCGAACGCGAACGTGACGCTGTCGGTGCTCGCGTCGCGCACGACGGTGTCGTCCGCCGTCACCTGCCCAGCCCGGGTCGCGGGTCGGGCTCGGTCGCCGTTCCCTCCAGGTCGTCGTCGCGCCGCGCGGCGCTGCGCGGCTTAGAGGCGCGGGCAGCCAGCGACACCCTCAGGCGGCGCAGCGCCTGGCGCAGGAACAGCCGCCGGATCACCGCACGCGTAGGCGGCAGCAGCAGCAGCAGACCGAAGATGTCGGACAGGAAGCCGGGCGTCAGCAGCAGCGCTCCGCCGAAGATCACGAGCATCCCGTCCGCCACCTCGCGCGCGGGCGGTCGCCCGCTCTGCAGCGCGACCGTGAAGCGCCGCCAGGCCGCGCGCCCCTGCGAGCGCATCAGCAGCGAGCCGAGGATCGAGTCAGCGACGAGGATCGCGATCGTCCACCAGACGCCGATCGCCTGGCCGACCTGGATGATCACCGCGAGCTCGGCGATCGGCACCGCGATGAACAGCGCGACGAGCAGGAAGGGCATCGCCTGACAGGCTACGCGCCGCCGCTGCCGCCGGGCCGCGGGCGGCGCGTTACGCCGGAGCGCCTGCGGGCTGCGGGGAGATCACGAGCACGGCGGGCAGCCGGTGCAGGCCGACCAGCTCGATCAGCCTGTGCACGTGCGGCTTGGGATCGCGCAACGAGAGCGTCCGGCCGCGCGCGCGCAGCCGTTGCGCGAGGCACGCCAGATCGATCATCAGCGAGGGATCGGCGAACTCGAGCTCCGACAGGTCGACGATCACGTCGCGGGTCGCCTTGAGCGCGGCCGACAGCGGCCGGCGCCGGTAGCCGATCGTCGACCGGTCCTCCTCTCCGGTGACGCGCAGCAGGCCGAGTTGTGCGTCGAACGAGACGATGAGCAGGAACCTAGACAAATTCCCGGCTAGACTCAAGCCGATGGTCGACGAAGACGACGTGATCGACGCGCTCAGCAACGTGATCGATCCCGAGCTGGGGCTCGATTTCGTCGAGCTGGGCCTGATCTACGGCGTCGAGATCGACGGCGGAACGGTCAGCGTCACGTTCACGCTCACGACCCCTGCCTGCCCGATCGGGCCGCAGGTCTCCGAGCAGATGCAGGAGTTCGTCGGCGAGTTGCCCGAGGTGACCGAGGTGGTCACCTCGATGGTCTTCACGCCTCCGTGGTCGCCTGAGAAGATGTCCGAGGACGCGAAGTTCGCGCTCGGCTACTGAGCTTTCCGTTCCGCTCCGGCTCGCCCGCCGCCTCCACCAGCTCCGCCAGGCTCAGGTCGAACATCTCGGCCAGCTGCTCGAGGTCCGGCATCGCGTCGTAGTCGCCCAGCAGGCCGAAGTCCATCCCCCCGTCGTAGGACATGATCGCGACCGCGAGCGCGTGGCGCTTGGGCAGGAACGCCACCGGGAACAGGTCCTGCAGCCGGCGCCCGAGCAGATATAGCGGGAACTGGGGCCCGGGGACGTTCGTGACGAGCAGATTGAACAGGCGCGTCGAGAAGTTGAGCCGTGAGGCCTGCGCCAGCACGGTCGGCGGCGCCAGCGACTGCACGCCGGCGAGCACCTCGGCGCCGACTGCCTGCTTGGACTCCTTGAGACCGTTCATCGCCGCGCGCACGACCCCTAACCGCGCCACCGGGTCCCCGACGTAGACCGGCAGCGGCGCCCGCATCGCCGCCAGGCGGTTGCCCAGCTGGTGATGCTGGTGGCGTGTGCGGGTCGAGACGGGCACCAGCGCGCGCAGCTCCAGCCCGTCGGTGCGCACGCCGCGCGACTGCAGCCAGCGGCGCAGCGCGCCCGCGACGACAGCCAGGACGACGTCGTTGACCGTGCCGCCGAGGGCGTACTTCACGCGCTTGAAGTCGGCCAGCTCGTGGCGCGCCCACACGAGCCGGCGGTGCGGGCCGATCTCGACGTTCAGCGGCGTCCCCGGGGCCGGGTTGAGGCCCGCCCAGACGAGCTCGCCGACGCCTTCGAGCGCCTCGCGCGCGCCCTCCAGGGCCGCGGTCGGGTGCACTGCCGCGCGCGCGGCGCGGGCCGCGGCGTCGAACGGCAGGCCCAGCAGGCCGCGGACGCCGCGCGCCGCCATGTCGAAATCGCTCGGCGTGCGCCGCGGGTGCCATGGTCTGTCCGTGTCCTCGACCCCGGCCGTCACGGGCTGCAGGTCGAACAGAACCGTCACGAGGTCGACGCCCGAGATGCCGTCGACGAGCGCGTGGTGCGTCTTGGAGAGCAGCGCGAAGCGCCCGCCCTCGAGGCCCTGGACGAGCCAGATCTCCCACAGAGGCTTGGTGCGGTCGAGCGCCTGCGAGTGCAGGCGCGCGGCAAGCGCGCGGAGCTGCTGCTCCGAGCCGGGCGCCGGCAGCGCCGTGTGGCGCACGTGGTACTCGAGGTTGAAGCTCGGGTCGTCGACCCACAGCGGCCGGCCGGTCTCCAGCGGCGGGAACGCGAGCTTCTGGCGGAAGCGCGGCACGAGGTGCAGGCGCGCGCGGACGTGGTCGACGAGCTCGTCGTAATCCGGCGGCAGGCCGTCGAAGATCATCACGGCGCCGACGTGCATGTGGGCCGCGGGTCCCTCCTGCGCGAGGAAGGAGGCGTCCACGGCGGTCAGCCGGTCTCCGTGCTGCTGCGTCATCCGGCGTCCAGCGTATACCCGGTCGCTCAGCCCGACAGCAGCACGCCGAGCAGCCCCGCCGCGATCGCCGCGAGCAGCACCGCCGTCAGCACGCGCTCGTAGCTGCGGCCCGCCGCGAGGCGGGCGAACAGTGGTCGCCCGGCGACGTGCCCGACCGCGGTCAGCGGGACGAGCGCGGCGACGGCGGCCGGGTCGGGCACGGCTTCAGACGTGCTCGTCACGAGCAGCGCGGTGGCGCTGACCGGCGCGAAGCCGACGAAGGTTGCGGTCAGCGTGTCGCGGACCACGCCGGGGCGCAGGCCGCGCGACATCATCAGCAACACGACGGGCGGCCCGCCGGTGCTCGTCGAGGTGTTGAGCGCCCCGGCGAGCAGCCCGGCCGCCGGGCGCGCCCAGCGCGGTGGCTCGCGTACGGCGTCGCTCGGCAATGGCGCGCGCCG
>DASQMT010000013.1:0-10039 GCA_035645355.1 Solirubrobacteraceae bacterium
GGCAGATCGCCCGAGCGGCGCGCCGGCTGCCCGTCGCGTCCGCCAACAGCCGCTCCGCGAGCATCGCCAGCTCGCGGCGCGCGTCGTCATCGAGTGACCGCAGGCCGTGCTGCAGGACGGCCGCGCGCGCGTCGAGCACGCGCTGGCCCGCACGCCGGCCGGCTGCGGTCAGGTCGACGAGCACGCTCCGGCCGTCGACCGGGTCCCGCGCACGCCTGGCCAATCCCGCCGACTCGAGCCGATCGATTACGCGCACCGTGCGCGAGTGGCTCAGTCGCAGCCCGCCGGCGAGCGTCTCGATCGTTCGCCCGCCGGCCCACTCGTGCAGCGCGACGAGCGCGGCCGGGAACGCGCCCCCCATGCCGGCCGCCTCCTCGGCGGCGTCACGCATCCCGTCGCCGAGTGCGACCAGCAGCGCTCCGACTACGTTCAGGTCGTGATCCACGGCCCCGCATCCTATATGCTATTGGCATATGACGCCTGAGGGCGACGATCTCTGGACCAGCGCGCGCTCGGCCGCCCGCCAGGACGTCCAAGCGGCGCTCGCGCCGCGCGAGCGCCGGTGCCCGACCTGCGGCACGGTGCAGCGCATCGGCGGCCGGACCTGCGCGACCTGCGGCGCCGAGCTGACCGCGCGCCATCCGAAGCGACGCCCTGGGCGCTGGCGGCTCTACGCCGGCCTGGCGATAGCGCTGGCTGCTCTGACCGCCGTTGCGGTACCGGTGATCGGCAGCCTGCGTGAACACGCGGCCGCCGAGCGCGAGCGCGCGGCCTCACGGCAGGACGCGCTCGAGGCGGCAGAGCGTGCGCGATTGACGCGCGACGCCCGCCCCGTGCGGGCGGACGGCACGCCGCGACGTGCCGGCGTAGACCGTCTCGAGCATCGCGCGAAGCTGGTGGCCGAGGGCGAGTCGCTGATCGCCGACGACGCGCGCGGCCGGGTCGCCGCCGGCTCGATCAAGGGCGACATCAAGGGCGCCGAATGTGAGCCGATCCCGGACACCGAGGAGCGGCGCGCCGCCGAGCAGGACCCCACCTCTCGCATCGGACGCTACGACTGCGTCGCCTACACCTCGAAGTTCGAGGCCCCGGAGCTCCGTGGCAAGGCGCGTACCGGCCTCTTCGGCTACCCCTACTGGCTCGTGATCGCCTACCCGCAGTCCAAGCTCGTCTGGTGCAAGGTCACTCCGCGTGCGGGCGAGGGCGGTCGCTCGCTCGCCGCGGTCCCCGTGCCCGGCCCCTGCCGTGATCCGGAGGGCCCGGGTTAGGCGGCCGGCGCCGCGCCAGACCCGGCGCCGCCGGCGTCCCCGGCGCGGACGTGCTGCGGCTGCTCGGCCGCGCGGCCGCGGCGGAACGGCCCGACCTTCTTCCACAGCGACTCCGGGCGCGCCGGCACGACGAACCAGATCAGCACGCCGATGACGTTGATCAGCAGCCCGCTGGCCAACCCGATGCGCTCCCCGTAGCCCTTGCGGCCCGAGAGATAGGACGCCACGATCGCCGAGGCCAGCCACGAGAACAGCAGCCAGATCGCGGTGGAGCCGAGCAGTGCGAAGACGGTCATGTCAGTGGTTCCTCCGGTGAACGGGGCTTGCGGGTAGGGACGCTAAGTCCCCAGGTAGGCGTTCTGGACCTCGGGGTTCTCGCGCAGCGCCTCCGACTTGTCCGACAGCACGACCTTTCCGGTCTCCAGGACATACCCGCGCGAAGAGACCTCGAGCGCGTAGTTGGCGTTCTGCTCCACCAGCAGGATCGTCGTCCCCTGTTGATTGATCTCGGCGACGGTCTCGTAGATCCGGTCCACGAGGATCGGCGCCAGGCCCATCGACGGCTCGTCGAGTAGAAGCAGCGTCGGGTCGGCCATCAGCGCCCGGCCCATCGCGAGCATCTGCTGCTCGCCGCCGGACATCGTGCCCGCCTTCTGTCGCTCGCGCTCGCGAAGGCGCGGGAACAGCTCGAAGACGCGGTCGAGGTCCTTGGCGACATTCGCGTCCCGGCGCAGGTAGGCGCCGAGCTCCAGATTCTCGCGCACCGTCATGCGCTGGAAGCAGCGGCGTCCCTCGGGGGACTGCGAGATCCCCAGCCGCACGATCTCCTGCGCGGGGAGCGTGGAGATCTCCTGCCCGCGAAAGCGGATCGAGCCCGTCTTGGGGGGCGTCAGGCCTGATATGGAGCGCAGCGTCGTCGACTTCCCGGCGCCGTTGGACCCGATCAACGTCACGACCTCACCCTCGTCCACGGCGAGCGTGACGCCCTTGAGCGCCTCGATCGAGCCGTAGGCGGTGACGATGTCCTCGACCTCGAGCAGCGCCGCCATCAGTGGTTCCTCCTGTGATTCCGGGTGTCCGGGATTGCAGGAGGGACCACTAGCCCTGCTTCCCCAGGTAAGCCTCGACCACCCGAGGATTGTGCCGAACCGCCTGCGGCTCACCCTCGGCGATCTTCTCGCCATGGTCGAGCACCGTCACCTGCTCGGAGACCCCCATGACCACCTTCATGTCGTGCTCGATGAGCAGGATCGGCAGTCCGCGCTCGTCGCGCAGCTTGCGCATGAACTGGGTGAGCTGCTCGGATTCCTGCGGATTCATGCCGGCCGTCGGCTCGTCGAGCAGGAGGAGCTTCGGATCCGACGCGAGCGCGCGAGCGATCTCCACCCGGCGCTGATCGCCGTAGGCCAAGTAGGAGGCGGCGTCGTCGTGGCGCCGCGTCGGCACGCCGACGTACTCGAGCAGCTCGCGGGCCTTCGCCTCGGCCTTACGCTCCTCGGCCCGGACCCACGGCGGCCGCAAGATCGAGCCGAAGATAGACGTTCTGAGGCGCGCGTGCTGGCCGACCAGCACGTTCTCGACCGCCGTCATCGTGCCGAACAGGCGGATGTTCTGGAATGTCCGCGCGACGCCGAGTGCCGTGATCTGGTCCGGTCGCTTGCTGGTGACGTCCTTGCCGTCGAAGATCACGCTCCCCAGCGTCGGCCGGTACAGGCCCGTCAACATGTTGAAGAACGTCGTCTTGCCGGCGCCGTTCGGGCCGATGATCGTTGCGATCGTGCGTGGCGGAACCTGGAACGACACGCCGTCGACCGCCGTCAGCCCGCCGAACTGCTTCGTCAGGTTCCGCGTCTCGAGGACTGCGGTGCCCGACTCAGGCCCCGCACCCTCCTGCTCGCTCGCAGCGACGCTCATCTGCGCACCTCCAGGACCGGCTCGTCGCCTGACCCGCCGGTGACATCGGCGAACTCGGCCTGATGGCGTTTCTCGGGAAGCAGGCCCTGCGGTCGCAGGACCATCATGATCACCAGCAGGAAGCCGAAGATGCCGAATCCGAGCTGGGTCAGGTCGAAGTCCAGCCCGAGCTTGGACGGCACCGTGTTGAACACGTCGGGTATCAGCCGGGTGTTGATGTATGACAGCGCGAGCGCTCCGACCACGACCCCCCAGATCGACCCGAGGCCGCCGAGGATGATCATCGCGAGCACGAAGATCGAGAACGAGAACTCGAACTGGTCCGCGTTGACCACGTTGATGTAAGAGCCCAGGAACGTGCCGGCCATCCCGCCCAGCGCCGCGCCCATCGCATAGGCGAGCAACTTCACGCGCACGGTCGGGATGCCCATCGAAACCGCCGCGACCTCGTCCTCGCGGATGGCGATCCACGCACGGCCGATGCGTGAGTCGCGCAGCCGGAAGTTGATGAAGACCACGACCAGCGCCAGCACGAGCGCCGTCCAGTACCAGGGCCGCAGGTTCAGCGTCGTGAACCGCTCCAGAAACGGGAGGTCGATCTTGTCCACCGGCGTGATGCCGGAGCGCCCGTTGGTGAGGTTGAAGCTGCCGATCCCCAGGAAGCCCTCGTCCGAGTTGACCGCGATGCGCCCGATGATCTCGCCGAAGGCGAGCGTCACGATGGCGATGTAGTCGCCACGCAGCCGGAGCGTCGGGAAGCCGAGCACCGCGCCGAGCAGCGCCGCGGCGGCAGCGGCGCAGGGCAGGATGATCAGCCAGTTCAGGTGGATGCCCGGCTGCTTCTGGAGGACCTCCGACACACCGACGTGGACGTTCGCGTCGGAGAACCAGCTCGAGCCCAGCCAGCCCATGGTGTAGGCGCCGATCGCGAAGAACGCCACGTAGCCGAGGTCCAGCAGGCCGGCGAAGCCCACGACGATGTTGAGGCCCAGTGCCATCACGACGTAGATCAGCGCGGTGGTCGAGTCGCCGATGAACCCGCTGCCCGATTCGAAGAAGAACGGGAACAGGAACGCGAAGACGATCGCGACGACGGCCACCAGCGTGCTGACGGGTACCGGCCCGACCTTCTCGGGCGTCGTGAAGTTGCGCCCGCGGCGCCTGGTCGTGGTGCTCATCCGGCCTCCCTCGTCTGCTCGCCGAGCAGGCCCTGGGGACGGAACACCAGGATCAGGACGAGGTAGGCGAACACGATCGCCGCCGTCCACTCGGTGCCGATCCGGTTGTCGGAGATCTGCTGGATGACGCCGATGATCAGGCCGCCCAGCACAGCGCCCTTGAGGTTGCCGATGCCGCCCATGACTGCAGCGGTGAACGACAGCAGCCCGGCGATGAAGCCCGAAAAGAACCACACGTCGGTCTGGTAGAGCGCGTAGATCAGCCCGGCGGCGCCGGCCATCAGGCCTCCGAGCAGGAAGGTGAAGGAAATCGTCGTGTCGACGTTGATGCCCATCAGCCGCGCCGCCTGAGGGTCCTGGGCGGTCGCCCGCATGGCCCGGCCGATCCGCGACCGCGAGATGAAGTTCACGAGCACGATCACCAACGGGATCGTCACGACCGCGGCCAGCATGTCGCCGTTGTTGACGTTGACGCCGGCGATCGAGAACAGCTCTTTTTGCGACGAGATCAGGTCCGGCACGCTGGTGTGCGAGCCGCCGAGCCACAGCAGGCCGACGTTCTGCAGGATGAACGAGAAGCCGACCGCGGTGATCAGCGGTGCCAGCCTCGGCGCGTCGCGCAGCGGCCGGTAGGCCACGCGCTCGATCATCACGTTCAGGGTCCCGCAGGCGATCATCGAGATCACGAGGATTAGCAGCAGCCCCAGGAAGAGGCCGAGGCCGGCCGAAGCGATCGTCAACCCGACCGAGCCGATCATGCCGAAGGCCACGAACGACCCGATCATGAACAGGTCGCCGTGGGCGAAGTTGATCAGCTCGATGATGCCGTAGACGAGCGTGTAGCCGATGGCGATGAGCGCCCAGATGGCCCCGTTGGAGAGGCCGTCCTTCATGTTGTTGGCGAGCCGCGAGAGGTCGCCGTCGTCGGCGAGGTCCCTGATGCCGAACCAGACCGGCATCGCCGCCAGCAGCACGATCAGGCCGTACTTCGAGAAGACTTCGCGCGCGAGCTCGCCACGTGAGCGCGGCGGGCGTTCGGGGATGGCTGCCGATTCCATGTGATGGGTGGACCCACGACGGCGGCGGGGCGGCTGACCGCTACCCCGCCGCCGCTGCCGTGGAAGCGGCGTTAGGCGGCCGCCGCCTTGATCACCTTGTTGAACACCAGCTTGCCACCCTCGGCGGTGTATCCGCCGTAGTCGCTGAGCGTGGTGTCGCCGTCGGCGTCGATGTCGTACGTCCCCAGCGGGCTCTCGCGACCCTTGGTGGAGAAGAACGCGTCGACGACCGCCGCGCGGTCCTCGCCGCCCTTGGCGATCGCGTCGCAGACGACTGCCATCGCCTCATAGCCGTACACGGCATACGGGTCGATCTCGTCCTGCGGCTCGCCGTACTCGGCCTCGTAGTCCTTGTAGAACTGCTGGCCCGCCGGCGGGAGCTCCTCCGGCGACAGCGTCGGGGCCGTCAGGTACGTCTTGGCCTGGACCTCGGCGGGGATCTCCTTCGTGAAGTCCACCGTCGCCATGCCGTCGGGGCCGAACAGCTTGGCATCCGGCATCGCCGCGTGGAGATCCTTGTAGAGCTGCGGGCCGTTGTTGTCGATGATGCCGCCCGTGAAGACGGCGTCGGCGCCCGTGGCCTTGATCTTGTCGGCGAGCGCGCGGTAGTTGGCCGCGCCACCATCCCACGAGTCACTGCCGGCGATCTTGATCCCGAGCTTTTCAGCCGGGGTCTGGGTGTTCTTCGCGACGCCCTTGCCGTACACCTCGGCGTCGTCGAGGATGTAGACGCTCGTGACGCCCTCGTCCTTCATGTACTGCGCCAGCGCCGCGCCCTGGATGTTGTCGATCGGCACGACCCGCCCATAGGTGCGCTCACCGGTCGGGTAGTACTTGTCGGGCTCGCCCGGCTCCGCCCCGACGCCGCCCTTGGTCAAACCGAATGCGGTGTTCGACGGGGAGACCTGCAGCAGGCCGCCGTCGTTCGTGATCGGGATCGAGATCGCCGACGCGCCGGAGTTGAACTCGCCGATGTACGCGACCGCGCTCTTGTCCTGAGCCGCCTTGCGGGCGTTATCGGACGTGGCGCCCGCTTCCCACTGGCCGGCGGCCGCCGTGGCGTCGTCGAGCGACTCGTACTTGATCGGGTACTCGCCGCACTTGCCGCCCTTCTGCTTGAGGGCGAGCTTGATGCCCTTGATGACGTCCTCTGACTGAGGACGAGAAGCGCCCTGCAGCGGCAGGGACGAGTAGACGGTAAGGGTCTTGCTGCCGCCCTCGGACGCAGCGCCGCCACTCTCGGGTTCGTCGTCGTCGCCGCATGCGGCCACGCCGAAGGCCATTGCGGCCGTAAGGCAGCCCCAGGCTGCCATTCCACGAATATTCAAGTAACCCCTCCTCAAAGGGTTGAACCTTGATCTGAGCGCGCGATTCTAGTGCTCGCGCCGGATGTGAAGCAAATCTTGCGTTAGCCTTGCGTTAGCGTGGGCTCCAGCCGCTGCGTCCGTCCTCCTCGCCGCCGCGCCTCCCGGGAGCCGCCGGCCCGAAGACGCGGAACGCCGCCGCGACGACGACCATCCCGATCGTGATCATGAACGCGTCGAACGACTTGACGTCGATCGACCACAGCACGACCCATACGACGAGCCCGGCGATCGTGGTGAGCAGGAGCCCCATCGACGCGGACCCTACCGCAGCGCCGCGGCGAACTCGGCCACGAGCTCGCCGACTGCGGCGGCAGGGTCGGACGCCTCGGCCGCGGCGCGCACCAGCCGCGACCCGATGATCACGCCGTCGGCGCCCGCGTCCGCCGCCGCGGCGGCCGCCCCGGGAGTGGCGATCCCGAAGCCGAGCGCCACCGGCACGTCGAAGTGCGCCCGCGTGCGGTCGAGGATCGCGGCGAGGTCGCCGGCCAGCTCGCGGCGCTCGCCGGTCGTGCCTGTCACCGAGACGGTGTAGACGAAGCCGCGCGCGCTGCGCCCGATCGCGGCCAGCCGCCGCTCGGGCGTCGTCGGCGCCACCAGCCCGACGAGCGCGACCCCCGCCGCGTCGCAGGCGGCGAGCGCGTCGCCCGCCTCCTCGAGCGGCAGGTCGGGGACGATCAGGCCGCTGATCCCGCGCGCGCGGAGGTCGTCCGCGAAGCGCTCGACCCCGCGCGCGAACACGAGGTTGGCATAGCACATCAGCACCACGGGGACCGCGTCCGCGAGCGCACGCCCGACCTCCAGCACGCCGTGCACCGTGGCGCCGGCCGCCAGCGCCGCAGTGCCCGCGGCGTGGATCACGGGGCCGTCGGCGAGCGGGTCGGAGAACGGCACGCCCAGCTCCACCAGGTCGGCGCCGTGCTCGGCGTAGGCCTCACCGATCGCGCGCGAGGCCGCGAGGTCCGGGAAGCCACCCATCAGGTACGGCATCAGCGCCGCGCGGCCGCTCGCCGCGGCGAACGCCGCCGCGATCGTGTCGGTCCCGGCGGCGACGCTCAAGCCGGGCGCTCCAGCACCTCGGCGAGGTCCTTGTCGCCGCGGCCGGAGAGGCAGATCAGCTCGGGAGCGTCGCGGTCGACCGGCGGGTTGTCCAGTACCCAAGCGACCGCGTGCGAGGACTCGAGCGCCGGGATGATGCCCTCGAGCTCGGCCATGCGCCGGAATGCCGCGACCGCTTGGGCGTCGGTCACGGCCTCGTAGCGCACGCGCCCCGAGTCGCGCAGCCAGGCATGCTCGGGGCCGACGCCGGGATAGTCCAGGCCGGCCGAGATCGAGTGCGCCTCGGTGATCTGGCCCTCCTCGTCCTGCATGATCGCCGAGTAGGAGCCGTGCAGCACGCCGCCGCGACCGCCGCGACCGCCGGCCGTGAGCGGTGCGCCGTGACGGCCGCTCGTCAGTCCCTCTCCGGCCGCCTCCACCCCGACCAGCTCGACGTCGGGATCGCCGGCGAACGGGACGAACATGCCGATCGCGTTCGAGCCGCCGCCGACGCAGGCGATGACGCGCGCGGGGAGCCGGCCGCAGCGCTCGAGCATCTGCGCGCGCGCCTCGTCGCCGATCACGCGCTGGAGATCGCGCACGAGCGCGGGGAAGGGAGCCGGCCCGACGCACGAGCCGATCGCGTAGTGGGTGTCGGCGACGTTCGCGACCCAGTCGCGGATCGCGGCCGAGACGGCCTCCTTGAGGGTGCGCGAGCCCGCGTCGACGCCGCTGACGGTCGTGCCGAGCAGCCGCATGCGCTGCACGTTGGGCGCCTGACGGCGCATGTCCTCCGTGCCCATGTAGACGACGCACTCGAGCCCGAGCAGCGCGCATGCGGTCGCGGTCGCGACGCCGTGCTGGCCGGCGCCGGTCTCGGCGATGATGCGCGGCTTGCCCATGCGCATGGCGAGCAGGCACTGGCCCAGCGCGTTGTTGAGCTTGTGCGAGCCCGTGTGCATCAGGTCCTCGCGCTTGAGCCACACCGGCCGGCCGGCCGCCTCGGACAGGCGCGCAGCGTGGTACAGCGGCGTCGGGCGCCCGCAGAAGTCGCGGCTCAATCGCGCCAGCTCCGCGCGATAGCCGGGGTCGGCGCGCGCGGCGACCCACGCATCCTCGAGCTCGGCGAGCGCCGGCATCAGCGTCTCGGGCACGTATTGGCCGCCGTAGGGGCCGAAGCGGTGCTCTACGACGGTCACGCGCCGGCCTCTACGGGCAGGGGCCGCGCGGCGCCCATGAACGCGTCCAGCTTGGCGTGATCCTTGACGCCCGGCGCGGCCTCGACGCCGGACGACACGTCGACCGCCCACGGGTCGACGGCGGCGATGCCCGCGGCGACGTTCTCAGCCGTCAGGCCGCCGGACAGGATCGCGGGCGTCGCACGACGCCGGCGCCCAGCGAGCGCCCAGTCCCACGTCTCCCCGGTGCCCCCGCGCAGGCCGCGCACCGCGGTGTCGAGCAGGTGGAAGTCGGTGTGGAAGCGCTCGAGGTCCTGAAGCTCCGCGGCGCCCGCGACGCGCGCCGCCTTGATCACCTTCGCGCCCGTCCGGCGGGCGGCCTCGGAGCAGAACGCCGGCCCCTCGTCACCGTGCAGCTGCAGGTGGGAGAGATGCAGCGTCTCGGCCGCGTGCGAGAGCTCCTCGAGCGTCGGGTTGACGAACACTCCGACCAGCGCGACGCGGCGCCGCAGCGCGGCGGCGATCCGCGCGGCGACCTCGTGGTCGACGGCCCGCGGAGAGTGCGGCCAGAGGATGAAGCCGAGTGCCCAGGCGCCCAGCTCGACTGCGAGCCCGGCGTCCTCGGGGCGGGTTATGCCGCAGACCTTGACGCGCATCACAGCGGCAAGCGTAGAAGGCGCATCCGGCGCTCGGTCTAGGCGTGTCCCGTGAGCTCGTGGCAGGCGGCCTCGACGTCGGGCGCGCGCATCAGCGTCTCGCCGATCAGGACCGCGTCGACGCCGACGCGGTCGAGCTCGTCGAGCTGCTCGCGCGTCGAGAAGCCGGACTCCGACACGACGGTCTTGCCGGCGGGCACGTCGGAGAGCAGCTCATAGGTGCGCTCGATGTCGACGGAGAAGTCGGCCAGGTCGCGGTTGTTTATCGCGATCACCTCGGCCTCGACTTCGAGCGCGGCCACGAGCTGTTCCTCGTCGTGGACCTCGACCAGGACGTCGAGGTCCAGCGCCCAGGCCTCGCGGTGCAGCTCTCCGAGCACGCCGG
>DASQMT010000014.1:0-4821 GCA_035645355.1 Solirubrobacteraceae bacterium
CACGGCGCGCCACTCCGTCTTCGACGTGCAAATGCACCGCCACGTGCTCGCACGCCTCGATCTGGAGACCGACCTCCGACGGGCGATCGAGGACGAGACGCTGCAGGTCGTCTTCCAGCCGATCATGCGCACCGTCGGCTCGGACATCACCGCCTTCGAGGCGCTGTGCCGCTGGGAGGTCTCCCCGCGCGAGTTCGTAGCAGTGGCCGAGGACACCGGCTTGATCGTCCCGCTCGGGCGCTTCGTCCTGCGCGAGGCGGCCCGTCGCGCCGTCGAGTGGGACGCTTGCGTGTGCGTGAACATCTCCGCGCGCCAGCTCGCGGATCACGACTTCACGCAGATGGTCGAGGAGGTGCTGGCCGAGTCCGGCGCACGACCGGCGCACCTACGCCTCGAGGTCACCGAGTCGACGATGTCGCACGACGTCGAGAGCGCGCTGCGCACGCTCGCCGACCTCCGGTCGCGCGGCATCCGGACCCACCTCGACGACTTCGGCACCGGCACGTCGTCGCTGAGCCTGTTGCGCCGGTTCCCCGGCGACGCGTTGAAGATCGACCACGGCCTCGTGATCGACATGCTGACCGACCCAGGCTCGAACGCGACCGTGGAGGCGATCGTCGGCCTCGCTCACCACCTCGGGATGGAGGTCGTCGGTGAGGGTGTCGAGACGGCAGCGCATCTGGAGAGGCTGCGCCTGCTCGGCTGCGAGCAGGTGCAGGGTTTTCACCTCTCGCACCCGCTCGCCCCGGAGGCCGCCGCCCTGCTGCTCGCCCCGCAAGCGGGCCGCCGGGCCGAGCCCGGCGGCGCGCTCGGGACCGTGGTGGGCTAGCCGCTAGCTCTCCCGACGCTCGTCCTCGCGACCGCGCTCGTAGTCGCGCGACACGGAGCCTTGCGCATCCTGGTCGCGATCGGTCACGGTGCGGGCCCGGTCGTCGAGCGTGTGCCCGTCGCCGTCCCGATCCACGGTGCGGTCGCTGTCAGGGCCGGCCACGCCCTCGAAGCGGTCGCGCTCGGAGTCGTCGATCAGCTCGTGGTCGGCGAGGCCGCGCTCGTGCATCTCCGCGCGCTCTGCCTGCAGCTTCGCGTCCGCACGGTCGCGCTGGGCCTCCTGCTCGGCGATCCGTGCCTTGCGCTCGGCGATCTCGGCACGGCTCTCGCCCTGGGCGGCGGCCTGCCGGTGCTCCCCGGCGACCGTCTCACGGCGGGAGTGCAGCTCACGCTCGGCCTTCTTCTGTTCAGCGGCGCCGCGCATGCGCGGGAGCAGCACGAGCAGGGCGAGGATGATCAGCACCACCACGACGATGGCGATGATTGCTCCGGTGGACATTGCACGTCCTTCCGTTGGGGTCGAGCCTTAGGGTTCCCGGCGCATGGGACGCCCACACGTCGAGCCCGACTTCGACCTCCAGTCGCACTCGCTCGAATCCGACGGCTCGCTGGCTCCCGCCGATGTCGTCGCGCACGCCGCGGCGGCGGGGATGCGGCTGATGGCGCTGACCGACCACGACACGGTGGACGGAGTCGGTGCCGCGCTGCGGGCCGCGCGCGAGCACGGTCTGCGCTGCTCGCCGGCGACCGAGCTCTCGAGCGTGTCGGGGGAGTTCGAGGACCTGCACGTCTGCGGTTACGAGCTGCGCCACGACGACCCGGAGCTGCGCGCCACGCTGGCCGACTTCCGCGCGGACCGCGGACGCCGGATCTGGGCGATGGCCGACCGGCTGGAGGAGCTCGGGTTCGCGCTCGACCGCGGCGGGCTGCGCGCGCGCGAGCGAGCCGGCGCCCCGCTCGGGCGCCCGCACCTGGCCGACGCGGTGCTGGCGCACCCGGCGAACGCGACGCGGCTCCGTGCAGAGGGGATCGACGGCAAGGGTGCGCTCTTCCCGCCCTATCTGGTCCCGGGCGCAACGGCCTACGTCGCGCGTTCGAGGCCCAGCGTGGAAGAGGCGATCGATGTGATCCACGCCGCGGGGGGAGTCGCCGTCTGGGCGCATCCGTTCTGGGACATCGCCGAGCGCGAGGTCGTGCTCGACGCGCTGGCCCGGTTCGCGACGGCGGGCTTGGACGGGGTCGAGGTCTTCTACGCGGCCCATGACGAGGAGCAGACGCGCGTGCTCCATGACGCGGCGCGGGAGCACGGCCTGCTCCTGACCGGCTCGGCGGACTTCCATGGTCCCGGCCACGAGCGCTTCAGCCGCTTCGGCGGGTTCTCGCTGTACGGGATGGAGCCGGAGCTCGGCCCGATCGGCACGCGTTAGGCGATCCGGCGGCCGGTCTCGGCGACGGAATATCCGCCGAGCGCCTCGACCTGGCCCTTGAACCCGGCGTCGGCGAGCAGCTCGAGCAGCGGTGCAACGGCCGGCTCGCCGGGCGCCATGACGAGGTCGAACGGCTCGCGGGCGACCGGGACGAAGTCGAGCCCGAAGGCGCGTGCGGCGGCCATCACACCCAGGCCGGCGTCGGCGCGGCCGGCCGCGACCGCCGCCGCGACGGCCAGGTGGGTCGGCTGCTCGCGCTCGTAGCCGCCGACCGCTGCCGCATCGATCCCGCGCCGTGCGAGCTCGTGGTCGAGCAGCACGCGCGTTCCCGCGCCCCGCTGGCGGTTGACGTAGCGCAAGCGCGGCAGGTCGTCGAGCCCGGCGACCTCCAGTGGGTTGCCAGGCGCGACGATCAAGCCCTGCTCGCGGTGCACCAGCCGGATCACGTCGACGTCGCGACCGGGCAGCACGCGCCGGATCCACGGCAGCGTGTACTCACCGCTCCCGGGGTCGAGCAGGTGACAGCCGGCGAGGTGGCAGAGCCCGTCGCGCAGCGCGACGAGACCGCCGAGCGAGCCGACCGGGCCGGACACGAGCGTCTGCTGAGGGTCGCGGGCGCGCAGCAGCGACGCGGCGAGATCGAGCACCGGGTCGTGCGAGCCGATCGCGACGATCGTGCGCTCGACGGCGTCGAGGTCGCGCAGCAGCCGCACCTCGACCTCCTCGCCGGCGTCGTGGCCCTCGCGCGCGGCCGGCACGATCAGCAGCCCGTCGGCCCGCACGAGCGAGGTGAGCACGCCCGCCCCGCGCGGCAGCGGCGCCGCGACAAGCCCACCGCCGACGCGCCCGAGCCGCACGCGCACCCAGTCGTCCGACCCGAGCGAGGAGGCCAGCCGGCGGGCGAGCCGCGCACGCGCGCGGGGGCGCGTGGCCGCCGCGGCGCCCTCGAGCGCCGCGAGCAGCGGCAGCGCGAACAGCTCGAACGTGAGCGCGGCCGAGACGGGATAGCCTGGCGCGCCGAGCACCGGCGTGCCGTCCACCACGCCGAGCACGACGGGATGGCCGGGCTTCACCGCCACACCGTGCACGAGCAGCGTGCCGGCCTCCTCCACGACCGCGGCGGTGTGGTCGTCGCGCCCGGCGCTCGAGCCGGCGATCACGATCACCAGGTCCGCGCGCGCCGCGCCTTCCCGCACCGCGGCGATGATCTGTGCGCGGTCATCCGGCAGGATCGGCGTCGTCTCGACCACGCAACCGGCCTCGCGCGCCTGCGCCGCGAGCATCAGCGAGTTCGTGTCGACCAGCTCGCCGGGCGCCGGCTCGGCGCCGCCGAGCGGTCGCACCTCGTCGCCCGTCGGGATCACGTGCACGCGCGGCTGGCGACGGACGCTGAGCTCGGTGTGGCCGGCGGCCGCCGCGGCGGCGAGGTCGACCGGGCGCAGCCGGTGCCCCTCCGGGAGCAGCAGCTCGGTCGCGCTCACGTCCTCGCCGATCGTGCGCACGTGCTGCCACGGGGCCGCGGCCGCCCGCACCTCCGGGACGCCGGCTGACCAGTGCAGGTCCTCGCGCATCACGACCGCGTCGCAGCCCTCGGGCAGGGCGTCGCCGGTGTCCACGACGGCGAAGCTCTCGAGCCGCTGCGCGGCCGTCTCCGTCGCCCCGAACGTGTCGACCGCCCGCACGGCGATCCCGTCCATGGCCGCCGCGTCGTAGGCGGGCGAGGAGCGCAGCGCCCAGACGGGCGCCGCCGTCACGCGGCCGAGCGCGTCCGCGAGCGGGACGTCGATCGGCTCGACCCGACGGCCGTCGAGGGCCGCGAGCCAAGTGGCGAGGGCGTCTGAGGCGGGGACGTCGCGGAGGAACACGGTTGACAGGATGGCGGGTGGTCGCTCGCAGACCGAGCTCACCCGTACAACCAGACCTCGACCTCCGCTCCGGCCCCCAGCCCCGTGTCGGCCTCGGGCACGCAGAACCAGCCGTCCGCGCGCACCATCGGCCCGAGCAGCGCCGATGACCCGAACAGCGGCTCCACGACGCCCTCGGCGACGGAGGCCTGCACGACGTCGAGCCGTCCCGCCGCGCTGGGCACGTCGCGCGCGAGGCGGGCGCGCACGGACGCGCCGCGAGGCGGCGAGCTCACCCCCGCGACGACGCGCACGAGCGGCATCCCCACCAGGCGGAACACGACGAGCGCGGAACGCGGGTTGCCCGGCAGCCCCACCAGCGGCACACCGCCGCAGTCCGCCAGCAGCGTCGGCTTGCCCGGACGGATCGCCAGCCCGTGGCAGACGACCTCCCCCAACCGCGCCGCCACGGCCGCGGTCAGGTCGCGCGCGCCGACCGACGAGCCTGCCGAGACCACCACCATGTCGTCCTCGGCGACGGAGGTCGCGAGCGCGCGCTCCAGAGCGCCGGCGTCGTCAGGCACGATGCCGCGCACCACCGGCTCCCCTCCGGCCTCGACGACGAGCCCGGCGAGCGCCGGCGCGCAGGCGTCGCGCACCTGGCCCGGCGCGAGCACCGCCGTCGCGCCCGGGACGACCTCGTCACCGGTGGAGAGGATCCC
>DASQMT010000015.1:0-2182 GCA_035645355.1 Solirubrobacteraceae bacterium
CGCGGCGTCGGGATCGATGCACAGCGTGACGGGGTCGATGTCGGCGAACACCGGTCGGGCGCCCTCGTAGAGCGGCGCGTTGGCCGAGGCGACGAACGAGAACGGCGACGTCACGACCTCGTTCCCCGGGCCGACGCCGACGGCGCGCAGCGCGAGGTGCAGGCCGGTCGTGCCCGACGAGACGGCACACGCGTGGCGCGCGCCGACGCGCGCCGCGAACGCCTCCTCGAACGCCGGCACGCGCGGGCCGAGCGAGAGCTGCCCCGAGCGCAGCACCGCGAGCACGGCCTGCTCCTCCGCCTCGCCGATCACGGGCTTCGCTAGCGGGATGACGTCGCTCATGGAGCGGGCGCGCCGGCGACGCGCGCGCGCCGGTGATGCACGCGGCCGGGCAGCATGCCCGCCTCGAGCGAGTCGACGAGCGCGTCCCAGCTCGCCTCGATCACGTTCTCGCTGACGCCGATCGCGCCCCACGTGTCGGTCCCGTCGGAGGCGTCGAGCAGCACGCGCGTGACCGCGCCCGTCGCCTTCTGCTCGTCGAGGATGCGCACCTTGTAGTTGACGAGCCGGATGTCGGCCAGGTGCGGATAGGTCTCGCAGATCGCCGCGCGCAGCGCGACGTCGAGCGCGTGCACCGGGCCGTTGCCCTCGGCCGTGCGCACGTAGCGCTCGCCATCGACCCAGATCTTGATCGTCGCCTCCGTCTGGACCCTGCCGTCCTCGCGCTGCTCGGCGATCACGCGCCACGACTCGAGCCGGAACAGCGGCCGGTACTCGCCGCTCTCGCGCTGGATCAGCAGCTCGAACGAGCCGTCCGCCGCCTCGAAGTGGAAGCCCTCGTGCTCGAGCTGCTTGACGCGCTCGACGACGCGCGCGGCGGTCGCCGGGTCGAGGTCCACGCCGGTGTCCTTGGCCCGCTGCATGACCGTGCCCTTGCCGCTCAACTCGGAGATCAGTACCTCGCGCGCGTTGCCGACGGCGGCGGGGTCGACGTGCTCGAACGTCGCCGGGTCGGCACTCACGCCGGCGACGTGCATCCCGCCCTTGTGCGCGAACGCGTTCGCGCCGACGTACGGGCGGTTCGGGTCGGGCGCGAAGTTGAGCAGCTCGTCGAGCAGCAGCGAGGCCTCAGTGAGGCCGCTCAGCTCCGGCAGGCACTCGTGGCCCATCTTGAGCTGCAGGTTCGGCACGATCGAGACGAGATTCGCGTTGCCGCAGCGCTCGCCGTAGCCGTTCATGGTCCCCTGCACCATGGCCGCGCCGGCGCGCACCGCGGCGAGCGAGTTCGCCACGCCGCACTCGGCGTCGTTGTGGCAGTGGATCCCGACCGGCGTGGCCAGCGCCTCGGCGACGGCCGCCGTGGCCGCGGCGATCTCGTGCGGGAGCGACGCGCCGTTCGTGTCGCACAGCGTCACCCAGGCGGCGCCGGCCTCAGAGGCGGCTCGCGCGCAGCGCAGCGCGTAGCCGGGGTCGTCGCGCCACGCGTCGAAGAAGTGCTCGCAGTCGTAGACGACCGTCTTGTCCTCGCCGGCGAGAAACCCGACCGACTCGGCGATCATTCGCAGGTTCTCCTCGGGATCGACGCGCACGACCTTCTCCAGGTGCAGGCTCCAGGTCTTGCCGACGAGCGTGCAGACAGGCGCGAAGCAGTCGGCCAGCAGGCGCAGCGCCGGGTCCTGCGATGCCGAGACGCCGCGCCGGCGGGTCATCCCGAAAGCGGCGATCTCGGCGCTGCGGAAGCTCTCGCGGGCGAGCAGCTCGAAGAGCTCGGCCTCCTTCGGGTTGGCGGCCGGGAAGCCGGCCTCGACGAAGCCCACGCCGAGCTCGTCGAGCACGTGCGCGACGCGCAGCTTCTCGTCGGCGGAGAGCGACATGCCCTCGCCCTGCATGCCGTCGCGCAGCGTGCAGTCGTAGATCGCGATCCGCGTCACGTCGTGGAGGCGGCAGCGGGAGCGGGCGTCGCGACCGGGTCGAGCCAGTCGGCGAAGCGCTCCGAGCGGCCGTGCAGCGCGTCCTCGAACGCGGCCTGGATGGCGCGCGTGATCGCGCCCGGCTCGCCGCTGCCGACGGGCCGGTCGTCGACCTCGCGCAGCGGTGTCAGCTCGGCCGCCGTGCCCGTCATGAAGATCTCGTCGGCGAGGTAGAGCTCGCCGCGCGCCACGTCGCGCTCCACCACGGTGTA
>DASQMT010000016.1:0-6117 GCA_035645355.1 Solirubrobacteraceae bacterium
CGTGCTGTACGAGGAACAGGTGACCGGTCGCTCCGATAGTCCCCGCCCTGGCGGCACGGAGTAGGGCGCACTGGCAGATGGGAGGTTGCCACTTTGGTTGCCACCCGGGCATTTAGAACTGTCCCGGCCGAGCCCTCGCAAACCGAAAGCCCCGCGTTAGCAGGGCTTTCGTAGATGCCGGAGGAGGGACTCGAACCCCCGACACGCGGATTATGATTCCGCTGCTCTAACCGACTGAGCTACTCCGGCGGGGCGGCGGGAATGCTACCGCCGCGCGGCGGGCAAGCGGTCGTGGCGCGGGGAAGAACAGGGCTGGGTCCCACGCACGCGACGAGCGAGGCGGGGCGCGGAGCCCGGGATCGGCTTGTCGGCCCGGGCGAACGCGAAACGAGCGTAGACAGCGGCCACGATCGCGGCGAGCGCGCCGGCGAAGAGGCCGCTGCGCGGGCCGGCCACGTCCGCCAGCCAGCCCACGAGCGGCGCTCCGATCGGCGTCGAGCCGAGGAAGACGATCGAGTACAACGACATCACGCGGCCGCGCAGCGCGGGCGCTGCAGCGAGCTGCAGGGAGGAGTTCACGCCGGCGGCGAACGTGACGCTCGCCGCGCCCAGCGGCACCAGCGCGAGTGCCTGCAGCTCGATCGTCGGCGCGAGCGCCACGAGCAGCTCGGCGACGCCGAACAGCGCCGCGGCGGCGACGAGCGTGTTGGAGGTGACGCGCCCACGAGCGCCGGCGGCCAGCGCGCCCATCACCGAGCCGACGCCCATCGCCGCCGTCAGAGCCGCGTAGGTGACGGCGGTTCCTCGCCAGGTCTCGGAGGCCAAGAGCGGGAGCAGCACCTGGAAGTTGAACGAGACGATTCCGGCGACGACCATCATCACGAGCGGGATCCGCAGGGCCGGGGTGCCGCGCACGTAGGCGAGCGCCTGGCGCAGCTGGCCGCGGGCGCGGGGCACACGCGCGGGACGCTGGAGCAGCGCCGGATCCATCAACCGCAGCGCGGCGACCATCACCAGGAACGTCGCCGCATTGACCGCGAAGCAGGCCGCGACGCCGAGCAGCGCGATCAGCGTGGCCGCCGCGGCGGGTCCGACGATCCGCGCCGAGTGCACGATCACCGAGTTCAGCGCCACCGCGTTCACCACCCGCTCGCCGCCGACCATCTCGCTCACGAACGCCTGGCGCGCCGGGTTGTCGAGCGCGTTGACGGTCCCGCGCGCGAGCACGAGCGCGTACACCATCCAGATCTCGATCGCGCCGCCCGCCGTCAACGCCCAGAGCGCCACGGCCGGCAGCGCCATGCAGAGCTGCGTGATCGTGAGCAGCTTGCGCTTGTCGAAGCGATCGGCGAGCACGCCGCCCCAGGCGGCGAGGAGCAGCACCGGCAGGAACTGCAGTCCGGCGGTGATGCCGACGGCGGCGCCGCTGCCGGTGAGCTGCACCACGAGCCACATCTCGGCCACGATCTGCATCCAGTTGCCCGAGATCGAGACGACCTGGCCCACGAAGTAGCGGCGGTAGTTCGGAACCGCGAGCGACGCGAAGGTGCGGTTGAGGACCGCGGTCAACCCAGCATGCCCTCGAGCAGCGTGGCCGCCCGCTCGAGCGTGTCGCGGTCCTCGGCGGTGAGCGCATCCAGGCGCTCGGACAGGAACGCGTCCTTGCGGGTGCGGGCGGCGGCGAGCAGCTCCCGCCCGGCCGGTGTGACCGTGATCAGCGAGGAGCGGCGGTCGCCGGGGTCCGCGGTGTGGGTCACGAGTCCCGCCTCACCGAGCCGCGTGACGATCCGCGTGACGGTCGGGCGCTGGATGCGCTCGCGCGTGGCGAGCTCGGACGGCGTGAGCGGCCCGTGCGACTCGATCGTCGCCAGCGCAGCGCCGAGCGAGGGGGAGAGGCCGGTGCCGGACTCCTGTCGCAGCCGTCGCGCGGTCCGGGCCACCGCGATACGCAGGTGACCGGCAAGCTCGACTTCGGAGGTGCTTCGCATAGCTAATTAGTCTAGCGAAGCATCACGGGGGTCAGCGGTCGACGGGGAGCGCGCGCTATGGAAGACGGCGAACGCGGGTAGTGTCCGCGCCGATGGCCGGACGCGACGACGACGACTGGGTCGGCACCCCGCCCGAGGGTCATCACTCGCGCGAGCGCGCCAACCCCGGCTTCTGGCAGAACCAGTGGCAGCCGGCGGCGGCGGGCGCCGTTCTGCTCGTGCTGATACTGGTCGTGCTGGCGCTGGCCCTGCTCTGACGCCTGATGGGCGATCTCGAGCGAGCGGTCGAGACGGTCGTCGGGCAGTGCCTGGGCGTGCAGGCCGGAGAGGACGTCGTGATCGTCGTCGACCGCAGCACAGAGTCGCTCGGGGCGGCGCTGCGGCAGGCCGCGGCGCGGCAGGGCGCCGACCCGGTGCTGGCGGTCATGGAGCCGCGCGAGGTCGACGGCCAGGAGCCGCCGGCCGCCGTCGCCGCGGCGCTTGCCGTCGCGCAGGTCTTCATCGCGCCGACGCGTCGCTCGCTGTCGCACACGCGCGCGCGGAAGGCAGCCACCGAGGCCGGCGCGCGCGGCGCGACGCTCCCTGGCGTGACAGAGGACATGCTCGCGCGGTTGATGGCGTGTGACTTCGCCGCGATGGCCGCCCGCTCGCGTGCCGCCGCGGAGCTGCTCGACGCCGCCGACGAGGCGCACGTGAGCTGCCCGCTCGGCAGCGACATGACCTTCGATCTGCGCGGGCGCCGTGGGATCTCCGATGACGGTGACCTGACGGCCGCGGGCGCCTTCGGCAACCTTCCCTGTGGCGAGGGGTTCATCTCGCCGCTCGCCGGCGAGGGCACGCTGCACACGCGCTCGCTCGCAAGCCTCGGCCTCGCCGGCGCGCCGGTCGAGCTGCAGGTGAGCGACGGCCGGCTCGCGCAGGCGATGGGCGAGCGGGGCGAGCGCTGGGCCGCGCTGTTGGATGCGGCGGGCGAGCAGGGGCGCAACCTCGCCGAGCTCGGCGTCGGTACGAACGAGCGTGCGACGCTGACCGGCAACATCCTCGAGGACGAGAAGATGCTCGGGACGGTGCACGTCGCGTTCGGCGCGAGCGCGGGGATCGGCGGCACGGTCTCCGTTCCGGTCCATCTCGACTGCCTGGTCGAGGACGCGACGCTCGACGTCGGCTCGACCCGGGTGCTGGACGCCGGGCGCTTCGCGTTTTGACGCGGCTCGTCGCCGTCCCCAACGTCTCCGAGGGTCGCGACGAGGCAGTGCTGGATGCGATCGGTGCCGCCTTCGCGACCGACGCGGAGGTGTTGCACCGCTCGGCCGACGTCGACCACCACCGCGCGGTCTTCTTCCTCGCGGGCGAGCCCGGCCGGCTGCATCGTGCGCTCGCGGCGGGCGCCGCGGAGGCCGCTGCGCGGATCGACCTGCACGATCACGACGGCCTGCACCCGCGCGTCGGCGCGCTCGACGTGGCGCCGATCGTGTTCGTCGAGGACGCGCTGCGCGGCGCCGCGATCGCCGAGGCGCTGCTGGCGGCCGACGCGATCGGCGCTGCCGGGATCCCCGTGTTCCTGTACGGCGAGCTGGCCGGTGGGCGCACCCGGGCCGAGCTGCGCCGGGGTGGACCAGCGGGCCTCGCCGCGCGCGGCACGCCGCCCGATTACGGCCCCGCACGGCTGCATCCGACCGCCGGTGCGACGCTCGTCGCGGCGCGCGCGCCGCTGATCGCGTTCAATCTCGAGCTTGCGGCGCCCGCGACGCTCGAGGACGAGCAGCAGATCGCCGCGCTGATCAGCGCCCCGGGGGAGGAGGGGCTGCCCGGGGTGCGCGCACTCGGCCTGCGTCTCGCGCGCCGCGACGTGATCCAGGTCTCGACGAACATCGAGGACCATCGCGTCGTCACGGCGCCCGACGTGCTCCGCGCCGTCATGCGACATCGCCCCGTGGCGCGCGCCGAGCTCGTCGCGCCCGCCCCGGAGGCCGCGCTCGCCGGCTGGCCAGTGGACGTCGAGCTGCGGATGCCCGCCACGATCGAGGCGCTCCTCGGACCCGGACGCTAACGTCTCAGCCCCATGGCCCAGACCAAGCGCAAGCGCCGTTCAAAGCATCGCGGCAACGCCGCAGGCACGATCGAGGCGCGTGGCCGCACCGGGCGCAAGCCGACCGCCCAGGAGCAGCGCAAGACGGCGAGCGCGAACCAGCGCGAGGAGCGCCGCTTCCTCCAGCCTTCGTGGAAGGGCGCCGCGACCCGCGCCGGGCTCGCGTCGGTGATGCTGTTCGTGCTCTTCCAGGTCGGGCTGGCCGGCGAGAAGCAGACCTTCGCCGCTTCGCTCGCGCTGGCCGTCGCGGCCTTCCTGATCTACGTGCCACTCGGATACAAGGTCGACCGCATGTTCTGGGAGCGCCGGATGCGCAAGGCCGGCCGGCCGATACCCGGTAAGAGCTAGCTCGTGGAGGTCGTCAGCCTGACGGTCGGGCCGGTGCAGGAGAACTGCCACATCGCCCGGCTGAGCGGCTCTCAGGCTGCGATCGTGGTCGATCCCGGCGACGAGGCCGCCCGCCTGCTGGAGGCGATCGACAAGCTGGAGCTCGAGGTCGCGGGGATCCTGCTCACCCACACGCACTTCGACCACGTCGGCGCGGTCGCGCCCGTCGCGCGCGCCACCGGCGCGGAGGTGTGGTGCCCCGAGCTGGAGGTGGAAGTGCTCGCCGACATCATGCGCTTCGTCCCGTGGCCGGGCTTCGGGCCGTTCGAGTCCTACGACGCCGACCACACCGTCGCCGGCGGCGAGCGGCTGAGCTTCGCCGGCATGGAGATCGACGTGCTGTTCACGCCCGGTCACTCGCCCGGGCATGTCACCTACTCGATCCCGGCGGAGCAGGCGCTCTTCTCCGGCGACGTCCTGTTCGCGGGCTCGGTCGGCCGCACCGACCTGCCAGGGGGCGACTCCGCCACGCTGATGCGCAGCCTCGGGCTGCTCGTCGAGGCGCTGCCGGGGGAGACGGCTGTGTACCCGGGCCACATGAGCAACACGACGATCGGCCGCGAGCGCGCGACGAACCCGTTCCTGGCGCAGCTCGCGTGAGCGCCCGGATCCAGGCACCGCGCGGCACGTACGACGTGCTGGGCGAGCAGGCGCTCGCGCACGCTGCGCTCGAGCGCCTCGCGGGCGGGATCCTCGAGCGCGCCGGCTACCGCCGCATCGAGACACCGACGTTCGAGGTCACCGAGCTGTTCGCCCGCGGCGTGGGCGAGTCGACGGACGTCGTGCAGAAGGAGATGTACACGCTCGACGCCGGCGAGAGCGAGAGCATCACGCTGCGCCCCGAGGGCACGGCGCCCGTCTGCCGCGCCTACCTGGAGCACGGCATGCACAAGCTGCCGCAGCCCGTGAAGCTGTGGTACTTCTCGAGCTTCTTCCGCCGCGAGCGCCCGCAGAAGGGCCGCTTCCGCCAGTTCTGGCAGATCGGCGCGGAGGCGATCGGATCCGACGACCCGGCGGTGGACGCCGAGACGATCCTGCTGCTGGCGGAGATCCTCGAGGCCGCCGGCGTGCAGTCGCGACTGCGGATCTCCAGCCTCGGCATGCCGCTGAACCGGCTGCGCTACCGCGACAAGCTGCAGCAGTACCTGCGCGACAACGCGTCACAGCTGTCGGAGGACGTCGTCGCCCGGATCGATCTCAACCCGCTGCGAGCCTTCGACTCCGAGCATCCCGGCACGCGCGCCGTGATGGCCGCGGCACCGCGGCTGCTCGACGAGCTCGACCGCGAGGACGCCGCGCACTTCGCTGCCGTGCTCGGGCTGCTCGACGCCGCCGATCTCCCGTACCAGGTCGACACGACGCTGGTGCGCGGGCTCGACTACTACACGCGCACGGTCTGCGAGTTCAGCTCGGACGATCTGGGCGCGCAGTCGGGCGTCGGCGGTGGCGGGCGCTACGACGGGCTGATCGAGCAGATCGGCGGCCCCCCGACGCCCGGCATGGGCTGGGCTGCCGGGGTCGAGCGGATCCTGCTCGCGGGCACGCCGGCGCACTCCGCCGCGCCGCCGCTCGACCTGTTCGTCGCCTTCGCCACGCCCGACCTGCGCCCCGCGGCCTTCCGGCTGGCGGCCGACGCGCGGCGCGCGGGACACG
>DASQMT010000017.1:0-9495 GCA_035645355.1 Solirubrobacteraceae bacterium
AGTGCTGGGACCGCGCGAGCATCGCCGGCCATGGAGATGAACCAGACGCTTACAACTGCCGCTGGCGCCGACGAGCTCGCCGCCGTCCTCACCGGCGCCGTCGTCACTCCCGCCGACGAGGGCTGGGACCTGGCGCGCCAGGCATGGAACCTGGCCGTCGACCAGCGGCCCGTGCTCGTGGCGCTGCCCGCGGACGCCGACGACGTGGTCGCGATCGTCGACTGGGCGCGCGCGAACGGCTTCCGGATCGCGCCCCAGGGCACCGGCCACAACGCATCCGCGATCGCGTCGCTCGAGAACACGATCCTGCTCTCCACCCAGCGGATGCGCGGCGTCGAGGTCGACGTCGAGGCGCAGATCGCGCGCGTGCAGGCCGGCACACACTGGATCGAGGTCACGGAGGCCTCGTCGCCGCACGGGCTGTTCCCGCTGTCGGGCTCTTCACCCGACGTCGGCGTGGTGGGCTACACGCTCGGCGGCGGCTTGAGCTGGCTGGCACGCAAGCACGGCCTCGCCTCGAACAGCGTCACCGCGATCGAGCTCGTAACACCTGACGGGGAGCTGCTGCGCGCGACCGCGCACGAGCACGCCGACCTCTTCTGGGCGCTGCGCGGCGGTGGCGGCAGCTTCGGCGTCGTGACCGCGATGGAGTTCCGCCTCTTCCCCTACGGCGAGGTCTACGCCGGCATGTTCCTGTTCCCGTTCGAGCGCGCCGGCGAGGTGCTGCGCGGCTGGCGCGACTGGACGTCGACGGCGCCCGAGGATGTGACGACCTCGATCCGGCTGCTGCATCTCCCGCCGCTGCCCGACCTGCCCGAGTTCCTGCGCGGGCGCTCGGTCGTCGTGATCGACGGCGCCTTCACGGGAGACGCCGATGGCGGCGCCGAGGCGGTCGCTGCGCTGCGCGCGCTCGAACCCGAGCTGGACACCTGGGCGATGGTCCCCGCCGTTGCGCTCAGTCGCCTGCACATGGACCCGGAGGAGCCGATGCCCGGGGCCAGCGGCTCGACCATGCTCGGGCCGCTCGACGACGCGGGACTGTCTGCCTTCGAGGCCGGCATCCAGCCCGGTGCGCCGCTGCTGTTCGCCGAGCTGCGCCAGCTCGGCGGCGCGCTCGCTCGCGAGCCCGAGGGCGCGGGTGCGCTCGGTTCGCTCGACGCTGACTACGGCTACTACGCCAACGGCCTCGCGGTGTCGCCGGAGATGCGGGCGGCGGTCGCGGCGGCTGCGGCCCAGGCGGTGGCGGCGCTGTCCCCCTACGCGACGGGGTCTGGGTACCTCAACTTCGTCGAGCAGCCGACCGACACGTCGAAGCTCTACACCGCCGAGGCCTACGAGCGCCTCCGCGCGGTGCGCACGGCCGTCGATCCGGACGGCGTGATGGTTTCCAACCACCCGATCCCGGCCGCGTAGCGCCGATCGTGTAGCGGGGCCTGAGCGATCAGGCCCCGCTCACCTCGGCTCGCCGTGCCAGTAGTCCACCCGCTCGACCTGGAAGCGCGCCTTGACCCCGCGCAGCGACACCTTCCCCGAGCGCGGGTAGTACACGATGTCGTTGCTCTCCCGCGTGCCGAACGCGAGCAGTGTGAGGCCGTGATCGCCCGCGCGGAAGGCGTGCGAGACGCCGGTGCCGGGCGGGCGCGCCACGACGCTTCCCGGACGCACCGGGTGCTCGTCGCGGTCGAGCATCAGCGTCCCGTCGCCGTCGAGTACGACGAACAGCTCCTCCTCGGCGGCGTGACAGTGCGGCGGGTAGCTCAGCATGCGCGGCTCGACCACCAGCCGGGCGACGCCGATCCGGACCGATCCGAGCACGTCGCCCAGGTCGTGCCGGACGCTCGCGACGTCGCCGTGGCGCGACTCGCTCACCTCGGCGTCGGCCGGCGCCACGATGGTCGACGGGCGGCCGCGCTCGGGCGGCGGCAGCTCGAGCGGCCCGGCAGCCGCCTCGCGCGCGAAGGGGTGGGGACCGTCGAGCGGCAGCCAGCGGGGATTGAGCCACATCGCGCCGGCGCGTGGCAGCCAGGTCGCGCCGGTGTCAGAGCCGCTGCCATACCCGAGCACGTCGAGACCCGTTCCCGCCCCGGCGATCGTGTGCGTCTCGGCGCCCGGCAGGTGCAGGATGCAGTCGCCTGCGCGCACCGCGTAGGTGCGTCCGTCCTGCCAGCTGAGGCCCTCACCGGCGAGCACGTAGAAGAGCTCCTCCTCGTCACCGTGCACGTGGACGGGCATCGCGCGCTCGCCGGCCGCGAGCCGGTAGCGGCTGAGCCCGGTGCGGTCGGTCCCCGCGGCGGCGCCGAGACGCCAGCGCGTGCCGCGCAGGTCGCCCCGGTCGATCACGGTCGGCTCGACCTCGTCCCAGTGCGCGAGCATCCGAGCGAAGATATCGCCGGGGCGAGCCTTCCGGCCCGCGCCCTACTGTGCTCGTGATGCCGACGGCGACGATCGACGGGCGGGCCGCCGAGCTTCTGCACGCGCTCGCGGGACCGGAGGCGAGCTTCCGCCCGCATCAGCTCGAGGCCGTGCGCGACCTCGTCGACGGACGCGGTCGCGTGCTCTGCGTGCAGCGCACGGGCTGGGGGAAGTCGGCCGTCTACTTTCTCGCCACCGCGCTGCTGCGCGAGCAGGGCGCCGGCCCGGCGCTGATCGTCTCTCCGCTGCTCGCGCTGATGCGCAACCAGATCGCGGCGGCCGAGCGGCTGGGGATCCGCGCGCACACGGTCAACTCGACGAACCGCGACGCCTGGGAGGAGGTGCGCGACCTGCTCGCCGCGGACGCCGTCGACCTGCTGCTCATCAGCCCCGAGCGCTTCGGCAACGCGCAGTTCCGCGAGGCGATGCTGCCGTTGTTCGCCGAGCGCGTCGGGCTGCTGGTAGTCGACGAGGCACACTGCATCTCCGACTGGGGCCACGACTTCCGGCCCGACTACCGGCGGCTCGCCGAGATGCTCGAGCGGCTGCCCGACGGCGTCGCCGTGCTCGGCACGACCGCGACGGCGAACGACCGGGTCGTCGCCGACGTCGAGGCGCAGCTGCGGGCCGGTCACGCTGCCGCACCGCTGCGCACCTACCGCGGGCCGCTCGGGCGCTCGAGCCTGCGGCTCGAGGTCGTCGAGCTGCCCGGGCAGGCGGAGCGACTCGCATGGCTGGCGACCTGGCTGCCGCGGCTCGACGGATCGGGGATCGTCTACACGCTCACCACGCGCGACGCCGACCTGGTCGCGGACTGGCTCTCGGGCCATGGCATCGCCGCGGAGGCCTATAGCGGTGAGGTCGAGACGGCGCGCCGCGTCGCGGTCGAGGAGCGGCTGCTCGCGAACGAGCTCAAGGCCGTGGTCGCGACGAGCGCGCTCGGGATGGGCTACGACAAGCCCGACCTCGGCTTCGTCGTGCACTACCAGGCGCCTGGCTCCGTGATCTCCTACTACCAGCAGGTCGGCCGGGCGGGACGCGGCGTCGAGCACGCCGACGTCGTGCTGCTGCGCGGCCGCGAGGACCGCCGGATCCAGGACTTCTTCATCGAGCAGGCGTTTCCGCCGCGCGAGCTGGTCGAGCGGGTGCTCGAGGCGCTGGACGCGGCGGGCGCGGACGGCCTCGCGCTGCCCGCGCTGACGGGCGTCGTGAACCTCGGCCGCGGGCGGATCGAGGCGCTGCTGAAGGTGCTCGACGTAGAGGGCGCCGTGGCGCGCAACGGCAAGGCTTGGGCGCGCCGTCCCGGGGCGCAGTGGAGCTACGACGCCGAACGCTACGCGCACATCACCGCGCTGCGCCGCAGCGAGCAGGCGGCGATGGCGGCGTTCGGCGCCGACGGGCGCTGTCTGATGCGCGCCCTGCAGGAGGAGCTCGACGATCCCGGCCCGCGCGACTGCGGTCGCTGCGCGGTCTGTGCCGGCGCGCGTTTCGGCGGCACGCTCGACCCGGCGGTCGTGCGCCAGGCGGCGCTGCACCTGCGCTCCAAGCCGCTCGTGCTCGAGGTCAAGAAGATGTCGCCGTCGGAGGACGGCGCGATGCGCAAGCTGCCCGAGGACGTGCGCGCGGAGGAGGGCCGCGCGCTGGCGCGGCTCGGCGACGGCGGCTGGGACCCGCTCGTGCAGGCCGGGCGCCGGGCCGGGCGCTTCGACGACGAGCTGGTCGCGGCGGCAGCCGAGGCGGTGCGGAGCTGGCGGGCGCCGGTCGCCTGGGTCGCCGCGGTGCCGTCGCATCGCAGCGGCGCGCTCGTACCCGATTTCGGGGAGCGGCTCGCGGGCGCGCTCGAGGTGCCGTTCGCGGCCGTGCTGGAGCGCACCGGCGACGGGCCGCCGCAGCGCGAGATGGCCAATGCGGTCCAGCAGGTCGCCAACGTGCGCGGGCAATTCGCGGTCGCGCGCGAGCTCCCCTCGGGTCCGTGCCTGCTCGTCGACGACGTGCGCTTCAGCGGCTGGACGCTGGCGATGCTCGCGGGACAGCTGCGTCGTCGTGGCGCGCCGGCGGTCTACCCGCTGGCATTGGCCACGGCGTACTGAGCGGCGCCGCCGCCTGCCTTAGAGTCCGGACGGTGGCATGGGTCTACCTGCTGCGCTGCGCGGACGGGACGCTCTACTGCGGCTGGACGGTCGACGTCGACAAGCGCCTGGCCGCCCACAACGGGGGCCGTGCGAGCCGCTACACGCGCAGCCGGCTGCCGGTCGAGCTCGCCTGGTCCGAGCCCGTTCCCGACCGCGCCACGGCGATGCGGAGAGAGGCGATGATCAAGGCGCTGACGCGCACGGACAAGCTGGAGCTGATTGCGGCCGGAGATCGGGCGTGATCGCTGATCGGGCCTGATTTCGCTCGATATCCGGAAAGAGGGTTTGGGATTCGCGCGGTCCCGGGGTATAAGGACGCCCGGAGGTGTAACCACATGAGCGACATGTTCACATTCAGGGACCAGTTGCAGACAGGTGATACGACCGGTGGCCGCGAGCTCGAGGGCTACGACGTGGAAGCCACGGACGGCTCGATCGGAACGGTGCTGACGGCGAGCTACGAGGCCGCGGAGAGCCATCTCGTGGTCGACACCGGAAGCTGGCTGCTCAGCAAGAAGGTGGTGCTGCCCGCCGGCGTGGTCGAGCGTGTCGACCGCGACGAAAAGCGCGTTTACGTCAACCGCACGAAGGACCAGATCAAGGACGCCCCGGAGTTCGACGAGGCCACGTACGCCGATTCCGGCTATCGCGAGCAGCTCTCGGGCTACTACGGACGAGCCGACCGGTGACGCGAGTGGCCGTCAGGCTGCCGAGGCGCTAGGCGCAGCATGAGAGTGGCTGTCGTCGGCGCCGGCGCGATCGGGGCGTACGTGGGCGCTGCGCTTGCGCGCGGCGGCGCCGACGTGCACCTGGTCGCCCGCGGGGCGCACCTGGAGGCGATGCAGCGCGACGGTGTCCGCGTGATCTCGTCACGCGGCGACTTCACGGCACACCCCCCGGCCACCGACGATCCGAAGGAGATCGGGCCGGTCGACATCGTCTTTCTCGGCTTGAAGGCGAACTCGTACGCCTCTGCCGGGCCGCTCCTGGAGCCCCTGATGCACGACGAGACCGGCGTCGTAGCCGCCCAGAACGGCATTCCGTGGTGGTACTTCCACGGCCTCGAGGGCCCTTATGAAGGCCGCCGGATCGAGACCGTCGATCCGGGTGGCTCTGTCTCGGCGGTCATCCACCCGCGGCGCGCGATCGGCTGCGTGGTCTATCCCGGGACCGAGCTGGCGGGCCCCGGCGTCGTCCGCCATCTCGAGGGGATGCGTTTTCCCATCGGTGAGCCCGACGGGACGATGTCCGAGCGCTGCATGAAGTTCAGCGAGGCGATGATCGCCGGCGGCCTGAAGTGCCCGGTGGAGCAGCAGATCCGGGACGAGATGTGGGTCAAGCTGATGGGCAACGCCGTCTTCAATCCGCTGAGCGTGCTGACCGGGGCCACGCTCGCCGCCATGTGCAGGCATCCACGCACGCGTGAGCTTGCCGCGACGATGATGGCCGAGGCGCTCGAGATCGCTCACAAGGCGGGCGCACAGCCCAGCGTCTCGATCGAGCGCCGGCTCGCGGGCGCCGAGCGCGTGGGCGAGCACAAGACCTCCACCCTTCAGGACCTCGAGGCCGGCAAGCCGCTCGAGCTCGCCGCCATCATCGACGCGGTCGTAGAGCTCGCCGACCTGACGGAGACCGATGCACCGGCGATGCGCGCCGTTGCAGCGGCCTGCGCTCTCCTCGCCGAGACCCGCGAGGCGGACAAGACCCAGGCCGGCGGCGGCGCGCGGCCGGTCGCGAGCGCCAGCTGATCAGCCTGCCGCCGCCCGGCGCGCGTCGACCGACTCTCGTGACGCGCGTGCGACGCCGCTGTCCACCGCCGCACCTGCCACCGCGGTGGCGACCGCTTCAGCCACCTGCCGGTTGAACACGCTCGGGATGATGTACTCCGCGTGCAGCTCGTCCTCGGCGATGACGCCGGCGATCGCCTCGGCGGCCGCGAGCTTCATCGCCTCGTTGACGGTGCTCGCCCGGGCGTCGAGCGCGCCGCGGAAGACACCCGGGAAGGCGAGCACGTTGTTGATCTGGTTGGGGTAGTCCGAGCGCCCGGTCGCCATGATCGCGACCGCGTCACGGACCTCCTCCGGCTGGACCTCGGGGACCGGGTTGGCCATCGCGAACACGATCGCGTCCGGCGCCATGGTGCGGACGGCCGCGACGGACACCGCACCCGGCCCGGAGACGCCGACCAGCACGTCGGCGCCGGCCAGCAGCTCGTCGGCTGTCCCGCGCTGCCCATGGGGATTCGTGCGCGCGGCAAGCTCCGAGCGGTGCGGATCGAGGCCGGCGCGATCCGCGTACAGAGCGCCGTCGACGTCGCACATGATCAGGTCACGTACGCCGTGGCCCAGCATGATCTCCGCCGACGCGACGCCCGCGGCCCCGGCGCCCACCACGACCACCTTGCTCTGATCGGCGCGCTTGCCGACCACGCGCAGGGCGTTCAGGAGCGCGGCCAGCACGACGATCGCGGTTCCGTGCTGGTCGTCGTGGAACACCGGGATGTCGAGCTCGGCGCTGAGGCGGCGCTCGATCTCGAAACAGCGCGGAGCGGAGATGTCCTCGAGGTTGATGCCTCCGAATCCCGGTGACGCCGCCTTGACGAACGCGACGATCTCGTCGACGTCGCTCGTCGCCAGGCACAGCGGAAAGGCGTCGACGGCGGCGAACTCCTTGAAGAGCATCGCCTTGCCCTCCATCACCGGGAGCGCCGCGTGGGGGCCGATGTCGCCCAGCCCCAGCACCGCCGTGCCGTCCGTGACGACCGCGACCATGTTGCTCTTGGTCGTCAGCTCCCAGGCCTTCTCGGGATCCTCGTGGATAGCCGAGCACACGCGTGCCACGCCCGGCGTGTAGGCCATCGAGAGATCGTCGCGGGTCTTGACCGCGACCTTCGGCGTGACCTCGATCTTGCCGCCCTGATGAAGCTGGAAGGTGCGGTCCATCACGCTCTCGACCGCGACGCCGTCGAGCGCCCGGACCGCCGCTACCACCGCGGCGCCGTGGTCCGCGTCGGCGCACGCCACCGTCACGTCACGGAGCACCTCCCCCCGCTCCACGCGCACGAGATCGATCGCGCCCAGGATCGCGCCGACCCCTCCGATGGCGCCTGCGACCCGGGCGAAGGACCCGGGCTGCTGAGGCAGCGAGATGCGGAGCGTCAGCCCGTAGGAGGCCGAGGGCTGGATCGCGAGTGCGGGCTCGGGTCCGTCCACGGCGGCGATCCTACGCGCTCTCAGGCCGAGATCGCGGTCACGCCCCCGGCGACGAACACGATCGCGAGCGTGAGCCGTTGGAAGGCGGCGCTCGGGAGGCGCGGCGCGAGCGTGGTCCCCAGCCAGTTGCCTGCGAGAGAGCCTGGCAGCCACAGCACGAACGCGGGGAACAGCGCCTCGTGATCCAGCGCGCCTTCCGCGAGGAGCACGACCAGGCCGATGGCGTTCGAGACGACGAAGTAGACGGCGAGGTTCGCGAGGAAGGCGCGCGGCTCGGCTCTGTCGCGCGCGAGCAGCAGCACCGGCGCGACCCCGTTGAGCGACACGGACGCGCCGAGGAAGCCGCCGAGGAATCCCGCCACGGCAGGCGCTCCGGGCAGCGAGCGCGGGGGAGCCGGAGCGGCGAGCGTCCGCGCGAGGAGCAGCGCCGCGACCATCACGACCACGCCGGCGGCGAGCTTGATGGTCGACTCGGCGATCGTCGTGAGCGCCTGCGCGCCCAGCCATAGCCCCGGAACGCTGCCTGCCACCAGCCACGCGACGCGCGCCGGCCAGATGTCCGCCCGCAGGCGATAGGCCACGGAGATCCGTGTGAGGAACGCGAGCGCGAGGTTGACGGTCACGACGAACGGCAGCGACAGCCCGAGGAGCAGCAGCAGCGGGGTCGCGACGAGCGAGTAGCCGAAGCCCGACACCCCGCCCAGGAACGAGGCGGCGAACACGATCACGGCGCCCAGCAGCAGGGTCATCGGGTCGCAGGGTAGGCTCGACGTTGCGCGCGCGAGATATTGCCGACGCGCGCGTCCCAGAGCGGCCGACGGGGTATGCAGCTGCCATGGGCAAGCTCGTACGCAGGGTCCTGGACGGTTACCAGCCGGTTGCGGAGTGGTCCGCCGACGATCCGGCCTCGGTCGAGCAGGCGCAGAGCCGGCTGCGCGAGGAGCTGGACGCCGGCTACACGGCGGTCCTCGCCGACGGGGACGAGAACGACCCCGTGACGGAGCTGCCGGCCGACGCCGACACGATCATCCTCACGATGCCGATGGGTGGCGGCTGACCCGCTCGGCCTCAGCGCGCCCCCGTCCTGCGGCGGAGGCAGACCAGCATGCCCGACTGAGCCGTGACCTCGCCGAGCTCAGCCTGCTCCTCGGCCGCACGCTGACACGTCAAGAGGGGCCGGAGCTGCTGGACCTCTTCGAGCGCGCGCGCGACCTGCTGGCCCGCGATCGCGGGGCCGCGGCGGAGCTGCTCGCCGAGCTCGACACCGCCAGCGCGACGCGCCTGGCGCGGGCGTTCGCCACCTTCTTCAACCTCGCGAACGTCGCCGAGCAGGTGCACCGGGGACGCGAGCTTGCAGCCGACCGGCTCGCGCGCGGCACGTGGCTCTCGCAGACGGTCGACCGGATCGCCGGCGCCCAGCTTTCGCCGGAGGACATCGCGGCCGACCTGCATCGGGTCGCGCTCCGCCCGGTCTTCACCGCCCACCCGACGGAGGCCGCGCGTCGCACGGTGCTCTCGAAGACCCAGCAGATCGCAACCCTGCTCGACGAGTGGGACGGGGCGCTCGGTGAGCCGGGCGGCGCGACGGACCCCAGGGGAGAGCGCCGATTCCGGCGCCGTCTGGAGGAGCTGATCGACCTGCTCTGGCAGACCGACGAGCTGCGGGTCGTGAGCCCTGAGGTGATCGACGAGGCGCGCAACGCGGTCTACTACTTCGACGCGCTCCACGGGGACGCCGT
>DASQMT010000018.1:0-7830 GCA_035645355.1 Solirubrobacteraceae bacterium
GGCGCTCGCAGAGCGCGCTCGGCTCGAGCAGCGGAAGCGCGCGCTCGAGCGCTTTGAAGGCGAGCGCCGCTCCCCCGGGCGATCCCGGGCCGTGGTAGTCGAGCACGCTCTCGAAGCTGAAGGCGATCCGGCGGCCGCGATCGACGATCGCGATCGTCGGTGCCGCGTTCACTGTCCCGCGCGCCCGAGCCGCGCCACCGCGTCCACCACCAGGTCCCAGAAACGCCCGACGTCGAGCTCGAGCGCGACACGCGCGTTCGGTGGCCGGCGCAAGCGCCCGCGCAGGTCGACGACGGTCGCGCCGCCCGTCCAGCGGCCCTCCGTCTCGACCGCCATGAACACGTCCGCACAGCTGACGACGGCCGGGTCCGCGAGCAGCGCGACGGCGCAGGGGTCGTGCACGGGCGCGGCGTCGGCGCCGAACAGCGTTCGGTAGGTCGAGCCGAAGAACTCGAGCCAGCCGGCGACGGTCTCCCCCAGCGGCGTCTCCACCGCGTGGATGCGGGCGATCACGTCGGGCGTGGCGCGCGCCTGATGGGTGAGGTTGAGGCCGACCATCGTGAACGGGACGCCGCTGTCCAGCACCGCCGCGGCGGCCGCCGGGTCGACCCAGGCGTTGAACTCGGCATACGGCGTGCGATTGCCGCGCTCTGTGGAGCCGCCCATCCAGACGATCTCCCGTATCTGCGAGTGGTCGACCCGCCCGAGCACGGCGGCCACGTTGGTGAGCGGGCCCGTCGCGAGCACCGCGACCGGTTCCGCGGCCGCGGTGAGCACCTCGACCAGCAGCTCGTCCGCGCGCCGCGGGTCGAGCGGCACGTCCGGATCCGGCAGCTCTGGGCCGTCGAGCCCGCTCTCGCCGTGGACGTCGGCGGCCGGCTCCAGCGTGCCGCCCGCCGGTCCTTCCGCGCCGGCCGCGATCGGCACGCCGCGGATGCCCGCCAGCGTGCACACGCGGCGCGCGTTGAGCGTCACCTTGTCGAGCGCGGCATTGCCGCCGACGGTCGTGATCGCGCGCAGCTCGAGCCCGGGGTGGGCGGCCGCGAGCAGGATCGCGATCGCGTCGTCGTGACCCGGGTCGCAGTCGAGGATGCACGGGATCGGCACTAGAGCACCAGGGGCACGACGCTCGCGCGACCTACGTCGACCAGCCCGCGGTCCGTGAGCTTGAGGTCGGGGATCACGGACAGTGCGAGGAAGCTGAGCGTCATGAACGGCGCCTCGATCTCCACCCCCTGGGCACGCAGCTGCTCGCCCAGCTCACCGAGCTGCGCAACGACGGCCTCCGCCGGCTGCTCGGACAGCAGCCCCGCCACAGGCAGCGCCAGCTCACCGCGCAGCGCGCCGTGATCGGCCACGACGATCCCGCCGCCGAGCTCGGCCAGCCGCTGAACGCAGATCGCCATGCTCGCGTCGTCCACGCCGGTGACGACGATGTTGTGCGCGTCGTGGGCGACCGTCGAGGCAAATGCGCCGCTGCGCAGGCCGAAGCCGCGCACGAGTCCGACCCCGGTGCGTCCCGTCGCGTGATGGCGCTCGACGACCGCCAGCTTGACGAGGTCGCGGCCGGGGTCGGCGACGATGCGGCCGTCCCGGACCGCGGGCCGCTCGTGGGCGGCCTTCGTGATCAGCTGCCCCGGGACGATCTCGATCACGCGCACGCGATCGGCGGCCGGTCCGAGGTCGAGCGCCCCGTCGGAGAGCGGCGCGGCGTTGACGCTGTCGCGCACCCATCCGGGCACGGACGCCACGTCGAACGGCAGCGCGCGCCCGTCGCGCGCCGCCACCGCGCCGCCGGCGACCACGACCCCGGCGTGGAAGGACTCGAGGTCGTCGAGCAGGACCAGGTCGGCACGGAATCCGGGCGCGATCGCGCCGAGCTCGGGCAGCCCGTGGCAGCGCGCCGGATGCAGGGTGGCCATCAGCAGCGCGTCCTCGGGCGCGATCCCCTCCCCCACCGCCTGGCGGCACATGCCGTCGATGTGGCCTTCGCGCACGAGCATGTCCGGCTCGCGATCGTCGGTGCAGAACGCGCACTGCTCCGGCCCGTAGCGCCTGACGAGCTCGAGCAGCGCACTCAGGTTGCGCGCGTTGGAAGCTTCGCGGAGCAGCACCCACAGCCCCCGCCGGCGCTTGTCGAGCGCCTCCTCCCAGGTCGTCGACTCGTGATCGGAGCGGATCCCCGCGGCCGCATAGGCGTCGAGCGCTGCTCCGGAGACGCCGGGCGCATGACCGTCCACGTGCGGGTGCAAGGCCACTTTTGCCAGCACGTCCGCGTCACCCGCGATCAGCGCGGGGAAGTCCATCACCTCGGCGACGCCGATCGCGCGCTCGTGGCCCAGGATGTCGGCCATCTCGTCCGGGCCGAGCGGAGCGCGCGGCGACTCCAGCGCGCTGGCCGGAACGCACGACGGCGCCATCGCGAAGACGCGCAGCGGCAGCCCGTCGGCGGCATCGAGCAGCCAGCGGACGCCCGCGGCCCCGAGCACGTTGGCGATTTCGTGCGGATCGCACACGACGGCGGTCGTGCCGCGCGGCACGACCACGCGCGCGAACTCCGCGGGCAGCAGCTTGGAGGACTCGACGTGCACATGCCCGTCGATCAGCCCGGGCACGAGCCAGCGACCGTCGCCGTCGATGCGCTCGCCGCCGTCGTAGCGGCCGATGCCCGCGATGCGGCCGCCGGCCACCGCGACGTCACCGTCGAGCCACTCGCGCGTGAAAACGCTGAAGACGCGCGTGCCCGTGACCACCAGGTCCGGCTCGGCGTCACCGCGGGCGACGGCGAGCAGGTCTGCGCGCGTCCCGGTGCTCACGCCCACAGCCTATGCGGAAAGACGAGCCTGCGAAGGCGTCCCGTCACAGCAGCGATGCCGGTGGCGATGAGTTCACGCGCCGGGACCGGTCAACATCAGGACACCGACGAAAGGAGCGGCACATGCTCGCCGAAAGCAAGGCCTTCAGCGGCTTCGCCGTGGACGACATCGACAAGGCACGCAAGTTCTACGGCGAGACGCTGGGGCTCGAGACCTCCGAGGAGAACGGCATGCTGACGCTGCATATCGCGGGCGACCGCCCGACGCTGGTCTATCCGAAGGACGATCACACCCCGGCGGACTTCACGATCCTGAACTTCCCCGTCGACGACGTCGACGCGGCGGTCGGCGCGCTCGCCGCACGCGGCGTGCGGTTCGAGCGCTACGACGGCTTTGGCCAGGACGAGCAGGGGATCATGCGCGACCAGGGCCCGCCGATCGCATGGTTCAAGGACCCGGCCGGCAACGTGCTGTCGGTGATCCAGCTCGATTAGGCAGCGGCGGCGCGGGCTGCGGGCACGAGCCGGAGACGCTCCGGCATGAACGGGATCACGGCCCGTTTGACGTATTCCGCGCCGCCGCTCACGAGCGCCCTCCGCACGATCGCGGGCGGCAGCGGGGAGAAGCGATACTGCTCGCGGATGCGATCCGGCAGCAGCGCGATCGTGATGAAGTTGACGGTCTCGAGCAGCGGGCGCGCCATCCACGGCACGGGCGGCTCGAGCACGATCTGACGCGCGCGCTCGCGCGCCCAGTCGGTCACGTACAGGCGGTCGCCGTCGAGCATCTCGCGCCGGTAGCGCTCGAGCTCGTCGAGCGTGCCCGGCATGTCGCGCTCGCGCAGGCCGAACAGCCGCCCGACGATGCGGTAGTCGCCCCAGAGCGCCGCCTCCTCCTCGCGCGTCATCCCACCGACGTACTTGCGGTAGACGATCACGGCGGAGTCCACGAGCGTGAACAGCACCCAGAGGAGCAGCTCGGGATCGTCTGCGCGGTAGCGCGCGCCGGCCGGATACGGGCCGACGGGGTGCGGGATCGTGCCGCGCACGCGGCGGTGCATCGCGCGCACGTGCGCGGTCACGCGGTCGGCGTCCTCGCGCGTGCCGAATCCGATCGTGCTCAGGACCTTGGCCGTGCGCGCGAGCCGCTCGTAGGGCTCGTCGAGCGCCGTCGTATGCGCGAGCAGGCCCGTGACGGCGAGCGGGTGCGCGGCCTGCATCAGCAGCGCGCGCGGGCCGGCGAGCGCAAGCGCGCGCTCGCTGTTGACGCGCCGCAGCATCGATTCGTCGGTGAAGTAGCCGTCCATCGTGCAGGTCGTACCCGGCGTCAGCCCATCGCCCGCAGTGTTCGCGTCGTGATCGCGCTGGCGAGCCGCAGCTGCTGGTCGGGGACCGGGCCGGCCGACAGCCGCAGCACCTCGTCTGAGTAGCGCTCGGCGAGCTCGGGTGACGCCTGACGCATCAGTCCGAGGCAGACCTGCGAGGCGGCGCGGACCGCCGTCGGCTCGACGCTCCAGAGCACCTCGAACTCGCGCGCCGCGTCGCTGCGGGGCGTCAGCACCGGCAGCTCGAGCCCGACGAGGCAGACGGCGTGGCCGGGCGCATCGCAGACGACGGCCCACTCTCGCGTCAGCGGCCCGGACCTGTCGATCGGCAGCTCCGCGGGTCCTTCCTCGGGCACGTTCGGCCGGTCGAAGTCCGCGAACACGACGGCCAGCTGTGCCGTGCGGGCGAAGTCGCGCCAGCGCCGCTGCGACTGGCGGTAGAAGTGGACGCGCTGGAAGGAGCCGAACAGCAACGGGCGCTCCGCTTGCGCACAGCTCTCGTCCTCGATCGCGCGGCTGAGCGCCAGCAGCACGCCCTTGCGCAGTGCGATCGGCTGCAGGTCCGGCAGACTGCGTCGCAGCCCGGCGAAGATCGACCCCTCGACGGCCCCGGCCGAGTCCCTGACGCGTGCGATCGCCGCGGCCAGCGACAAGCCGGCCGCACGCTCGCGCAGGACACCGGCGACAAGCTCCACGTCCGACTCGCTGTAGCGCCTGTGGCCGCTCGCGAGCCGCTTCGGAACCGGGAACCCGTGCCGGCGCTCCCAGACCCGCAGTGTGCCCTCGCTGACGCCGGTCCGCTCGACCAGCTCGCCGATCGCCAGCCCATCCTCGCCGGATCCGTTCTTCACGCGGCCTCGCTCAGCAGCTCGCGTGCGCGTGAGAGACCCAGCCGGATGCGGCTCTTCGCGGTCCCGAGCGGCACCTCGACGCCGTCGGCGATCTCGCGCGCCGTCTGGCCGCCGCAGTACGCCCGCACGACGGCTTCGCGCTGCTCGGACGGCAGCTCGACTATCGCCGCCAGGACCTCACGGCGTTGCTCGGCGTCCAGCGCGCGCTGATCGGCGCCGTCCGCGCTGTCGCGCACGCTGGTGCGCGCCTCGGTCGCCAGCCGCTCGAGCGCGGAGCGCTCCGCCGCGCGCGAGCGCCAGCGATCGATCGAGCGACTGCGGGCCACCATCGACACGTAGCTTTTCATCGGCCCGCGCGCCGCGTTGAACGAGCCGGGATTGCGCCAGAGCTGAAGGAACATGTCCTGGACGACGTCCTCGGCCGCTGCCGGGTCGTCGAGCACCCGCCTGGCGACCTGGAGGCCAAGCGGCGCGTAGTTGCGGTAGAGAGCTTCGAACTCTTCGGGATCTGCATGTCTGGTCATGAGGTGAACAGACTGTAGAGGAAAATCTGAACACTATGTCGCCAGCAGTCAAAAAGCAGACCGTTAGTCGAGCCGCCTCGCGCTATCCCGCCGGTGCATGACCGCCACTGCGATCGCGCCGGCCACCAGCCCGAGCAGCGCCGAAGCAGCTGTATTGGTCAGCCAGGCGCCGACGCCGCCGACGGCGCCGAGCGCGTGCTCGACGTCCTCTTCGAGATGATGAACCGCGTCGTAGAGCACCGACAGGCCGAGCTCGTCGAGCCCGACCAGGAGGATGTGCCCTCCGACCCAGATCATGGCGGCGATCCCGACCTTCGAGAGCACCGACATGACGACCGGCATGGCTCGCACCAGGCTGCGACCGAACGATGCGGCCGGCCCTTCGCGCCCTTGCGCCAGTCGCAGGCCGACGTCGTCCATCTTCACGATCATGGCGACGACGCCATAGACGCCTGCGGTGATGCCGAGCGCGACGAGCACGAGGATCAGGGCGCGAGAGACGAGCGGCTCGTCGGTGACCTCGTTGAGCGAGATCACCATGATCTCCGCCGACAAGATGAAGTCCGTGCGGATCGCCCCGCCGACGAGCGCGTCCTCATGTCCGGGTCCTTGCTCGGCGAGCGGCGTTTCAGCGTGCGGTGGGTGTGGGCCGATCCACTCCCACAGCTTCTCGGTCCCCTCGTAGCAGAGGTAGGTTCCGCCGATCATCAGGATCGGCGTGAGCAGCCAGGGCAGCAGCTCGCTGAGCAGCAGCGCGGCGGGCAGGATCAGGAGCAGCTTGTTCCGCAGCGAGCCGACGGCGATCCGCTTGATCATCGGGAGCTCGCGCTCAGGCCGGAAGCCCTGGACGTAGCGCGGGGTGACCGCGGCGTCGTCGATGATGACGCCGGTCGCCTTCATGCTCGCCCGACCTGCACCCGCGGCGACGTCGTCGACCGAGGCCGCGGCCGCGCGGGCCAGCACCGCGACGTCGTCGAGCAGCGCGGCGAGCCCGGCGCTCATCGCTGCGCTGCCCGGTCGGACGGCGAGAGAGGAGCGGCCGTCACGGCCGCGCCCGTCGTGCCGCCGCCAGCCGCCGGGCGCGGGCGTTGCGCTGCAACACCAGGGCGTCGGCGTCGAGAGGAGCTGGCAAGCAGGACTCGGCGGGCATGGGCGACCGCGGGATCGTAGACGGGCGACGACGAGCGGCCCGCGGTGAAGCCGGGCGACAGCGCGGAGCGGTAGCGTCCCCGCAATGGAGAGCTCCGCGAAGAACGACGAGCAGGCGTTCGCGACCCTCGTTCGAGCTGCCGTCAGCCTGAACGTGTCCCGGTCGCGCTAGCGCGAATCGCTGCGCGCGCGAGGACAGCTCATGGGCGACCACCTCATCGTGCTCCACTCCGCGGCGCGGAGCTGTGCGGGCTACAGCCGCCACGCCGCTCCCTCGATCCTGTTGGACGGCTCGTCGATGGCGCGCGACACGGAGCACGGCCGTGCGATCACCGCGCAGCTGACGCGCCGCCACGGGACGCTCGAGGAAGCGATCGCGGCCGGGGCATTCGCGCTCGGGGCCGCAGGGTTGTCCAAGGGCATCCGCCGCCAGGCGCGTGCGGCTTGCGAGGACTACTTCTACAACCGGCTCGGCTTGACCCCGAGCGACGACCTTGGTGGACGGGACGAGATCCCTGCGGGGCTCGAGCTGATGCCCGACCCGATGTACCGCGCACTAGAGGACGTGGTCGAGCTCGTCGTGGACGGCGACTACGAGGAGCTCCGCGCCCTGTCTCGCGATCGGCTCGAGGTGGAGGACCTGCGCCGTCGCGTCGAGGAGGACTGCCCCGAGTCGCTGGTGCTGCCGCCGCGCGAGATCTACCGGGTCGAGGCGATCACCAAGTCTGACGACCCTGACGAGCCGGGCTGGGCCTACTTCCTCGAGCTGTGGACCGAGACCGGCCCGGCGCGCCTGCACATCGAGGGCGAGCTCGAGGAGTCCGGCGAGCGCTTCACGGCGACGCTCAGCGACATCCTGCCCTGATGCGGCGCCTCGCGGCGCGACGGTTCGCCCGCAACCGTTAACGCGGAAAGCCCACCCGCGGGTGGACTCTCGGCCATCAGAAGATCAGGCGGCTTTCGCGGGAAGGGGACGTTCAGTTGAAGGTCTCGCCCTCTGGTTGCCCTCGCTGTCTGACCCCGTAAGCGTAGCGCGCCCGCCGCCGAAAAGACGGAAGCCGCCCCGTTCGGGGACGGCTTCCGTTCTACTCCGTGCCGGGGGCTCGGGTTGCCGGCGCGTGCGGGGTTTCAGCACGAGCTTCTGGCCGCCGCGCGAAAGGTACCCG
>DASQMT010000019.1:0-5239 GCA_035645355.1 Solirubrobacteraceae bacterium
TCCGCTTGGCCCGATGGCGGTGGACGATCGCCGGCGCGACGTAGCCCGCGGGCACCGGGCCGGGGAGCAGCTTGGCGTCGCCCTCGAGCACGTCGAAGCCGAAGTTCGCGCCGGCAGCCGCGCCGCGCGGTAGGAAGTCGACCTCCTCCGCAGTCGCCTCGCCGACGTCGCCCAGCGCGAGGTCGCCCGTGACGCGGTCGAACGAGAACCGCCAGGGATTGCGCAGGCCGTAGGCCCAGACCTCCGGGCGCGCGCCCGCGGTCCCGGCGAACGGGTTGCCGGGCGGGATCGAGTAGGGCAGCTCGCCGGAGGGGCGGGGGTCGATCCGCAGCAGCTTGCCGTGCAGGTCGCCGAGGTCCTGCGCCAGCCCCGCGTCGTCGCTGACGCCGGTGCTGACGTACAGCATCCCGTCGGGGCCGAACTGGAGCTGGCCGCCGTGGTGGAAAGGTCCCGCACGGCCGATGTTCAGCAGCCGCCTGCGGCTCGCCCGGGCGGCGCGGTAGGCGTTGGCCGAGCGCCGGAACCCGTCCACCCGCACGGTGTCGTCATTCGCGGTGTAGATCGCGTAGAGGCGGCCGCTGCGGGCGTAGTCCGGGGCGAACGCGATCGACAGCAGGCCGCGCTGCTCCGTCGCGATCACGTCGCGCGCGATGTCGAGGAACGGCCGCCGCAGGAGCTTGCCGCGCCGCACGACCCTGATCCGGCCGGCGCGCTCGACCACGTACAGGCCGCCGCCCTTGGGCGGCGTTGCGACATAGACCGGGTCCTTGAACTTGCCGATCCGCTGCGTGCCGACTCGCGCCTCAGCGCCGGCGGCCGTCAGCGCCAGCGCTAGCGCCGCTGCGACGAGTGCGCTCAGCGCGTGAACGGGCGGTGATGCGCCGCGCCCAGCGCGTCGAGCGCGTGTGTCAGCACGGCCGTGCCGGTCGCAGCCTCGATCGCCGGCAGCGGGCCCGTCGGCGGCGGTCGGCGCGGCGCGGCGGTGGTCGGCGGCTGCGCCGGCGTGCGGCGCCGGAACAGCCGTGCCCACAAGCCGCGCCGCGGCGGCTCGGGCTCGGGCTTCAACTCCGGCTCCGGCTCGGGGGGTGGCCGATCGACCATCACGGGCAGCGCCGTCAGCGTCACCGTCGTGCCCCAGCCCGAGGGCTCCAGCCGCACGGAGCCGGAGGCCAGGTCGCCCTCCCAGTCGACGACCGACTCGGGCTCCGTGCGGGTGATCCGGATCTCGCCGAACTCGCCCAGGTGACGGGCGAGCGCGGTCATGTCCGACAGCTCCGCCCACAGCTCGGGCGGGCTCTTGACGAGCGTGCGCTTGGCTTCCATCGAGGGAGTGCTTCGCCCACAGGCGGCGGTCTCCTCCTGTGCCGGGTGGGGGGATTTCAGGTCGCAGGCTGATAGTCCCCGAAGACCTCGCGCATGGCGCCGCAGACCTCGCCGAGGGTGCAGCTGTCCTTGAGCGCGTCGCGGATCGGCGGAAGCAGGTTGTCATCGCCGCGGCAGGCGGCGCGCAGCTCGTCGAGCCGGCGCTCGGCGAGGGCCCGGTCGCGCCGGTCCTTGAAGGCGTGCAGACGCTCGACCTGGGCGCGCTCGGCGTCGGGGTCGACGCGCAGGATCTCCTCGACCGCGGCGTCGTCCTCGACGTAGCGGTTGACGCCGACGACCACGTCCTGGCCGGTGCGGTAGCGTTCGTGATAGCCGAACGCGGACTCCTCGATCTCGTCCTTGATGAACGCGATCGCCTGCACCGAGCCGCCGAGCTCGTCGACGCGCTCGATCAGGATGCGCGCGCGGCGCTCGAGCTCGTCGGTCAGCGCCTCGACGTAGTAGGAGCCGGCGAACGGGTCGACGGTGTCGGCGGCGCCGGACTCGTGGGCGATGATCTGCTGGGTCCGCAGCGCGAGCTTGGCGGCGCGCTCGGTCGGCAGCGCGAGTGCCTCGTCATAGCCGTTGGTGTGCAGCGACTGGGTGCCGCCGCAGACCGCGGCGAACGCCTGTAGCGCGACGCGCACGACGTTGTTGAGCGGCTGCTGGGCGGTCAGCGTCACACCGCCGGTCTGGGTGTGGAAGCGGATCATCATCGACCTGGGGTCGGTCGCGCCGAAGCGGTCGCGCATCGCCTCGGCCCAGATCCTCCTGGCCGCGCGGAACTTGGCGACCTCTTGGAAGACGTTGTTGTGACCGTTGAAGAAGAACGCCAGCCGCGGCGCGAAGTCGTCGACCTGCAGGCCCGCGTCGATCGCCGCCTGCACGTATGCGATCCCGTTCGCGAGCGTGAACGCAACCTCCTGGACGGCCGAGCAGCCCTTCTCGCGGAAGTGATAGCCGGAGATCGAGCAGGTGTTCCAGCGCGGTACGTGCTCGGCGCAGTAGGCGAAGAGGTCGGTCGTCAGCCGCATCGAGGGCGCCGGCGGGTAGATGAAGTTGCCGCGCGCGATGTACTCCTTGAGGATGTCGTTCTGCACGGTGCCGCGCAGCCGCTCAGGCGCGACGCCCTGCTCCTCGCCGACGAGCTGATAGAGCGCCAGCAGCACGGCGGCGGGCGCGTTGATCGTCATCGACGTCGAGACCTCGGCCAGCGGGATCCCCTCGAACGCGGTGCGCATGTCCTCGAGCGTGTCGATCGCGACGCCGGTGCGCCCGACCTCGCCGAGGCAGCGCTGGTCGTCGGAGTCCAGCCCGAGCTGGGTCGGCAGATCGAACGCCATCGAGAGCCCGGTCGAGCCGTGCGCGAGCAGGTACTTGTAGCGCTCGTTGGACTCGCGCGCCGACGCGTAGCCGGCGTACTGGCGCATCGTCCAGAACCGCCTGCGGTACATCTCGCGGTGCGGTCCGCGCGTGTACGGGTACTCCCCCGGCTCGCCGAGGCGCTCCTCGAGCCCGTCCGCGACGTCCTCGGGGCCGTAGAGCGGCGCGACCTCGATCCCCGAGTCGGTGAAGCGGCGCGGGTCGTCGGGGCCGACGACCGGCGCGACGGAGAGGTCCTTCTCCTCCTCGGTGGGCATGGCCCGCAGGCTAGAGGCTCTAGGCGGCCGAGCTAAACGGGGACAGTCCCTCTTTAGGTTTCCGCCGGACGCGCGTCTACGTCAACTGCGCCATTCAGGGAGCGGGATCAAGGTGTGCGGCGACTCCGGGGCGACTTGACCGTCACTGTGTGGCGTCAACGCGCCCGGGAGCGCCGCGGGCGGGCGAAACCGCGCCGCGGGGCGACTTGACGGACACATATTGGGGTCAAGTCGCCCGGGACCGCCTCGCGTGCTGCCAACGCATCTCGAACCCGCTCCCCTTGATGCCGCAGTTGACGCTGAAAACGCCGCCGCGCTAAGCGTTGCCCGGCACCCAGCTCGTGCCCGCCAGCGGCACCCGCGCCATCGCCGCGGCCTCGACCGTCAGCGCGACCAGGTCCTCGGGCTCGAGGTTGTGCACGTGCGACTTGCCGCATGCGCGCGCGAGCGTCTGCGTCTCCAGCGTCAGAGTGCGCAGGTAGTTCGCGAGCCGGCGACCACCGAGCTCCGGGTCGAAGCGCGCGGCGAGCGCGTCGTCCTGGGTCGAGATGCCGGCTGGGTCGCGACCCGCCTGCCAGTCGTCGTAGAAGCCGGCGGCAGAGCCGATCGCGGCGTACTCCTCGTCGAGCGCCGGCGAGTTGTCGCCCAGCGCGATCATCGCGGCGACGCCGATCGAGACCGCGTCCGCGCCCAGCGCGAGCGCCTTCGCGACGTCGGCGCCCGTGCGGATCCCGCCGGACACGATCAGCTGCACGCTGCGGTGCATGTCGAGCTCCTGCAGCGCCTCAACGGCAAGCGGGATCGCTGCCAGGATCGGGATCCCGACGTGCTCGATGAAGACCTCCTGCGTCGCGGCCGTGCCGCCCTGCATGCCGTCGAGCACGATCGCGTCCGCGCCCGCCTTGACCGCCAGCGCGACGTCGTAGTACGGCCGCGAGGCGCCGACCTTGACGAGGATCGGCTTCTCCCAGTCGGTGATCTCGCGCAGCTCGCCGATCTTGATCTCGAGGTCGTCGGGTCCCGTCCAGTCGGGATGCCGGCAGGCCGAGCGCTGGTCGATCCCCTTGGGCAGGTCGCGCATCGCGGCGACGCGGTCGGAGATCTTCTGCCCCAGCAGCATCCCGCCGCCGCCGGGCTTCGCGCCCTGGCCGATCACGACCTCGATCGCATCACAGCGCCGCAGATCGCGCGGGTTCATGCCGTAGCGCGAGGGCAGCAGCTGGTAGATCAGCGTCTCGGAGTGCCCGCGCTCCTCCTCCGTCATGCCACCGTCGCCGGTCGTCGTGGCGGTGCCCATCGCGGTCGCGCCGCGGCCGAGCGCCTCCTTGGCCGGCGCCGAGAGCGCGCCGAAGCTCATCCCGGCGATCGTGATCGGGATCGCGAGCTCGAGCGGCTTGAGCGCATGGCGGTCGCCGATCACGACGTCGGTGGCGCAGCGCTCGCGGTAGCCCTCCAGCGGGTAGCGCGAGACGCTCGCGCCGAGGAACAGCAGGTCGTCGAAGTGGGGCAGGCGGCGCTTGGCGCCCCAGCCGCGGATGTCGTAGATGCCCTCGCGCGCCGCGCGCTGGATCTCCGCGATCGCGTTGCGGTCGAAGGTCGCCGACTCGCGCAGCCCCGGATGGCCGCCGTTGACCGCCATCAGTACGCGCCCGCGTTGTCGACGTCGAAGTTGTAAAGCCGGCGCGCGGAGCCGTAGCGACGGAAGCCGGCCGGGTCGGCGTCGACGCCCGCCCGGGCGAGCAGCTCCTCGAGCTCCGCGACATGCTCGGCGCGCAGCTCCTTCTCGATGCAGTCGGCGCCGAGCGAAGCCACGCTGCCGCGCACGTACAGGCGCGCCTCGTAGATCGAGTCGCCGAGCGCGTCGCCCGCGTCACCGCAGACGACGAGCGCCCCCTTCTGCGCCATGAACGCGCTCATGTGGCCGACCGAGCCGGCAACCACGATCTGCACGCCCTTCATCGAGATCCCGCAGCGCGCCGACGCGTCGCCGTGCACCACGACGAGGCCCCCGCGCCCGGTCGCCGCGCACGACTGGCCGGCGTAGCCGTCGACCTCGACGGTGCCCGACATGATGTTCTCCGCCAGCCCGACGCCCGCGTTGCCGTGAACGCGCACGGTTGCCTGCGCGTTCATGCCGGCGCAGTAGTAACCGACGTGCCCGTCGACATCGACCTCGATCTCGGCGTCGATCCCTACGGCGACCGCGTGCGCGCCGTTCGGGTGCAAGACGCGCCAGC
>DASQMT010000020.1:0-2486 GCA_035645355.1 Solirubrobacteraceae bacterium
GGCAGCCCCGCCAGAGCGGGCACGGCTGCCAGCAACGCGGCGGCGTCGAGCGACGGCAGCGCGCCGTCCTCGCCGGCCATCGCGATGGTGCCGCCGGCCGCCAGCACCGTCACCTCGCGAACTGGCGCCATGGGCGGACCCTAGCGCCCGGCGAGGCGGCGTTCGAGGCCCCGGCCGCTGCTACCTTTCGGGCCTCCAGTGCCCACCTCGCGCCCTTCGGGAGCACTCGCTTGCCGCCACGCCCACGGCCGACCGAGCCGGTCGGACTGTACGACCCGGAGTACGAGCACGACGCCTGCGGCGTCGCCTTCGTCGCGCGGCTGAGCGGCGAGCCGAGCCACGAGACGGTCCAGCGGGCGATCACCGCGCTGGAGAACCTGGAGCACCGCGGCGCGGCCGGCGCCGATCCGAACACGGGCGACGGCGCCGGGATGCTGCTGCAGATCCCCGACGAGCTGCTGCGCGGAGCGGTCGGCGAGGCACTGCCGCCGGCCGGTCGGTACGGCGTCGCCGTCTGCTTCCTGCCCCAGGACGCCGAGCGCAGGGCCGCGCTCGAGCGGCTGCTCGCCGACACGGTCCGGGCCGAAGGACAGCGCGTGGTCACGTGGCGCGACATCCCGGTCGAGAAGGACTACGTCGGCATCACGGCCAACTGGTTCGCGCCCTACATCAAGCAGCTCGTGGTGGCCGCCTCGCCGGAGCTGGCCGGCGACCAGGACGCCTTCGAGCGCAAGCTCTACGTGATCCGCCGGGTGGCCGAGCTCGCCGCCGGGCCGGATCTCGTGATCCCCTCGTTCTCCAGCCGCACGATCGTCTACAAGGGGATGCTGACGGCCCCGCAGCTGCTCGGCTACTACCCCGACCTTCAGGACCCGCGGACGAAGACGGCGCTCGCGCTGGTGCACTCGCGCTTCTCGACCAACACGTTCCCGAGCTGGGAGCTGGCGCACCCTTACCGCTACATCGCGCACAACGGCGAGATCAACACGCTGCGCGGCAACGTCAACTGGATGCGCGCGCGCGAGTCGCAGCTCGCGTCCGAGCTGTTCGGCGACGACCTCCCGAAGGTGCTCCCGGTCGTGCGTCCTGGCGGCTCTGACTCGGCGACGTTCGACAACGTGCTCGAGCTGCTGGTGCTCGCCGGCCGCAGCCTCCCGCACGCGCTGATGATGATGGTGCCCGAGGCTTGGGAGGAGCGCGAAGACCTGCCGGAGCACCTGCGCGCGTTCTACGCCTTCCACTCCTGCCTGATGGAGCCCTGGGACGGCCCGGCGGCGATCAGCTTCACGGACGGGCGCGTGGTCGGCGCGACGCTCGACCGCAACGGGTTGCGCCCCGGCCGCTGGCTGGAGACGCGCGACGGCTGGGTCGTGCTGGCGTCGGAGTCGGGCGTGCTCGACGAGCCCGCCGCGAACGTGCTGCGCAAGGGCCGTCTGCAACCGGGCAAGCTGTTCCTGGTGGACGTCGGCGAGGGCCGGATCGTCGGCGACGAGGAGGTCAAGCGGCAGGTTGCCACCGCGAAGCCGTACGCCGAGTGGTACGGCGCCGGCGTTGCGCGGCTCGAGGACCTGCCCGAGCGCCAGGGTCGCGAGCCGCGCGAGCCGCTGCGCACGCGCCAGCTCGCGTTCGGCTACACGCAGGAGGATCTGCGCGTGCTGCTCGCCCCGATGGCGGCCACGGGCGAGGAGCCGATCGGGTCGATGGGGACCGACGTCGCGCTGGCGGTGCTCTCCGACCAGTCGCCGCCGTTGTTCTCGTACTTCAAGCAGCTGTTCGCGCAGGTGACGAACCCGCCGATCGACCCGATCCGCGAGTCGGTCGTGATGTCGATCCGCACCGGGGTCGGCTCGGAGGCCAACCTGCTGACCGAGGGTCCGGGTCATGCGCATCAGCTGGTGATCCCGCACCCGATCATGCGCAACGCGGAGCTCGAGGCGCTGCGCGGTGTCGACTCGTCCGTGTTCCGCACGCACACGATCCCGACCACCTGGCGCGTCGACGACGGCCCGGAGGGCATGGCGCGGGGGGTGCAGCGGATCTGCGAGCAGGCGGCCGAGGCGATCGCCTACGGCGCCAACGTGCTCGTCCTCTCCGACCGTGGCGTTGGTCGCGACCGGGCCGCGATCCCGTCGCTGCTGGCGGTCGCCGCCACCCACCATCACCTCGTGCGCGAGGGAACGCGGCTGCAGGCGGGGCTCGTGATCGAGTCGGGCGAGCCGCGCGAGGTGCACCACTTCGCGACTCTGATCGGCTACGGCGCGTCGGCGGTCAACCCGTACCTGATGCTGGAGTCGCTCACGGAGGTCGCGCGCCCCGAGCGAAGCGGCGAGGCGACAGCCGGTGGTGAGGCCTCCGGCCGAGGCAGAACGATCGAGGAGGCCGAGCGCAATGTGGTCAAGGCGATCGGCAAGGGCCTGCTCAAGACGCTGGCCAAGATGGGGATCTCGACGATCCAGTCCTACAACGGGGCGCAGATCTTCGAGGCC
>DASQMT010000021.1:0-2508 GCA_035645355.1 Solirubrobacteraceae bacterium
CGTCAGGATGACCGGCGGAGCACTACTTCTCCGCGGCGGGGCAGGCGATCCTGTAGTCGCACATCGAGCACGCCGACCATGAGGGGGTCGGCTCGAACCCCTGGCCGAGGATCCCGTCGGCGACCTCGAAGACGGTGTCCGTGATCCAGTCGCTGTCGTCGGCGTCGCGCTCGACGGCGACCTTCTCGTCGTCGAGCACGTAGTAGTAGGCCTGCTGGGCGGCCTCGAGCTGCCAGGACTCGCGCGCGCCGACCGCGTAGAGCGACAGCTGGACGTCGTCGCGCAGCTGGGGCAAGGACTTCGGGCGCCCGGTCTTGTAGTCGATCAGCTCATAGCCGCCGCCGGGGAGCTTGTCGACCCGGTCGACGCGCCCGCGCAGCACGTGCGGGCCGAGCGAGAACGAGAACGCGCGCTCGAACCAGACCGGCTCGGCATCCTCGTCCTGGAAGCGCTCGTGGTAGCGCAGCAGCGCCTGCGTTGCCTTGGCGCGCAGCTGGCGCTCCTCCTCGGAGTCGCCGAAGCCGCCGCGGCGCCAGCCTGCCTCCAGCAAGCCCAGGAGCTCGGGCAGCGAGCCGGCCGCGGTGCCGCCCTGGTGGAACCGCTCGAGCACCTGGTGTACGAGTATGCCGAAGCGCTGATTCAGCGTCGGCTCGGACGGGATCTTGAACACGCGCGCGAACTTGTACTTCAACGGGCAGGTCCGGTACGTCTCGATGTCGGTCGCGCTCAGCACCAGGCCGTCCCCGCGCCGCGGCAGGAACTGCTCGAGCGACGGTTCCGAGCGCTGTGCGACTGCGCGCGCGCGCTGCTTCTCGTCGCGTTCGGCGTCGAGCAGGTACTCGTCCAGCGCCGAGGTCTCGAAGATCTCACGCTGCTCCGCGGTGGCCGCCTGCAGCAACCGCGCGTTGACCTCCGGCAGCGCGTCGGCGACCGTCAGCGAGCCGTCGCGCGTTCGCTCCATCAGCGCCGACAGCTTGAGCACCTCGAGGTAGCGAACCACGGCGTGCGAGACGTCGAGATCGGTGTCGAAGCGCAGCTCGCCGAGCCGCCCCCCGACCTGGGCGACGGTTGTCAGCAGCTCGTCGCGCAGCAGCCGGAAGGTCGACTGCAGCGTCTCGGCCGGGCCGAACAGCTCCTCGTCGCGCGCCTCCCAGTCGCCCCCCACGGCGGCGCGCGCCTCCTCGGCGAACGGCGACGGCGGCTGCGGCGCGCCGCGCTCGGTGAACGCGGGGTACGCCAGCACGAGCCGGCGCCGCGCGCGCGTCATCGCGACGTGGAGCAGGCGGCGCATCTGGCCCTGGTGGACGTCCTTGGAATCCGGCGGCAGCACCTCCTTGATGAGCGCGTCGGGGATCGGCTCGAGCGCACGCTGCCGCGGGCCCGGCATGCGCGCCGCCATCAGGCCCAGCACGTAGACGTGATCGAACTCGAGGCCCTTGGCCGCGCGCATCGCCATCACCTGGACGCCGCGCGGGCGATCGCCCGCGACCGCCTCCTCCTCGCGCAGCCCGGCGTCCGCGACCGCCGCGATCGAGCGCGCGAACTCGCGCGCGGTCGCCTGCGGGGAGCGGCGCAGGTAGTCCGCCGCCAGCTGGCCGAACTTGGCCAGGTTGACGAGCCGCTCGACCACCTCGGTCGAGGCGGCGAACAGCAGCTGGCGGCGCAGGCCGAGCCGCTCGATCAGGCGGTGCACGTAGAGGTCCGGCCGGGTCGAGTCGAGCGCCCCGGCGGCGGACCGGTACAGCTTCAGGAAGACGAGGATGCGCTCGCGCGCCTCGGGCGGGATCTGCGGAGACTCGAGCGCCGCGCCCAGCGCGGCCACCATGTCGAGCTTGCGCCGGCGCGCGATCTGCGTGCAGCGCGCGATGTCGATCGCACGCAGCTCGACCGGCGGGCGCGCGAGCGCGCGAACGACCGCGCCGGCGTCGCCGGGATCGACGAGCAGTCGCAGCCAGGCCAGCAGGTCGCGCACCTCGGCGCGCTGGAAGAACGCCGCGGCGCCTGTCAGGCGATAGGGGACCGCGCGCTCCTCGAGCGCCGCGGCGACCGCCTGGCCCTCGCCCTTGATCGAGCGCACGAGCACGCAGACGTCCTCGGGTGCCACCGCCTCGCGGGCGACGAGCCGCTCGACGTCGGCCGCCACCGCCTGTGCCTGCGCGCGCTCTGAGGCGCAGCGCCAGAACGCGACCTCGCCGGCCGGGGCTTCGGGGACCGCCTCGACGCGCTTCGGCGGGACGCCCGCATCCGGCTCGATCACAGCGCGCGCCGCGGCGATGATGCGGGGGCCGGAGCGGAAGCTCCGGGCGAGCCGCACCACGGTGGCGTCGGGCCATTCGGAGCGAAAGTCCGCGATGCTCTTGGTCGCGGCCCCGCGGAAGCGGTCGATCGACTGGTCGTCGTCCCCGGCGACGGTGACGTCCCCCTGCTCTGAGACCAGCAGCCGCAGCAGCAGCCCCTCGGCGAAGCTCGTGTCCTGGAAGTCGTCGACGAGCACCTGGTGGAAACGGG
>DASQMT010000022.1:0-5105 GCA_035645355.1 Solirubrobacteraceae bacterium
CGCAGCTGCAGCGCGAGCGCGGTGTCGAGCACGTCCGAGGAGGTCAATCCGTAGTGGATCCAGCGCCCGGCTTCGCCGGCCGAGGCGCCGAGCACGTCGACGAACGCTGCCACGTCGTGGTCCGTGACCCGCTCGCGCTCCTTGACGGCCTCGACGGAGAAGTGCGCCGTCCGAATCGCCTGCAGGTCGGTATCTGACGGGCCGTCGAGCTCCCCGGCGGCGGCGACCTCGACGTCGTGCCATGCGGTCATGCGCGCCTCGTCGGTCCATACGGCGGCGATCTCGGGGCGCGTATAGCGCTCGATCACCGGCCTAGTGCTCCAGCACGGTGGCCGGCACCGCGGCCGCTTGCGCGAGCCGCGCCTGCGACGCGTCCAGCGTGTAGAGCCGACGGTCGGCGGCTGCGGCAGTCGCGATGATGAGCAGGTCGGTCGCCTTGGAAGCCCGCCGCTGGGAACGGGCGACCGCGAGCACGTCGCCGTAGCGCTCGGCCACCGCCTCGTCGACGAGCAGCGGAGCGAAGGCTGCGCGGACCGCTGCGAGCCGGCCCCGCCGCAACTCGGCGACACGCTCGTCGCGCGCCATCTGCACACCCGCGCGCAGTTCACCGAGCGAGATCACGGAGATCGCTGCCGCCTCGGGAAGGCCCAGCGCGCCGCTCTCGTCCCGGGAGATCAGCACGCTCGTGTCGAGCAGGCTGCCGGTCATGTCGGGGACCAGGGATCGTCGACGGGCGCCTCCGCCGCGTCCAGCTCGTCGGCCAGCGAGTCGTCACCGGGTCCGGCAAGTATCCGGCGCAGAGTCCCCCGATCGACGTCCGTACGAGGCTGCCGGGACTCGCCAGGCGGAATGAGGCGCGCAACCGGACGACCGTGTACGGTCACGGTGAACGTCTCGCCGGCCTCGGCGGCGCGCAGGATCTCGCCGATGTTGTTGCGCAGCTCCCGCTGCGGGATCGTGCGATCGGCCATCTGCTACAGAGCGTAGCAATCAAGCCGTGTCGAGGATGCGCGCCGCCAGCACGGCGGCGTTGCGCGCAGCGTCGACGCCGACGCAGGCGACCGGGACGCCGGGCGGCATCTGGGCGATCGAGAGCAGCGCGTCCAGGCCGCCCGCGACCGACTTGGCGGAGGTCAGCGGGACGCCGATCACCGGCAGGGAGGTGTGCGCCGCCACCACGCCGGGCAGCGCCGCCGAGAGCCCGGCGCCGGCGATGATCACCCGCAGCCCGCGCAGCTTGGCGTTGCGCGCGTAGTCGGCCACCATGTCGGGATCGCGGTGGGCGGACATCACGCGCACCTCGTGGCCGATCCCGCGCTCCGACAGCTCCCGCTCCGCAGCCTCCATCGCCGCCATGTCGGACTTGGACCCCATCAGGATGCCGACCTGCGGAGCGTCGACGTCCATCTCCGCGAACGCCGCGCTGGGATCGGTCTCGGCGAGCGCCTCGGGCGCCCCCTCTGCCGGCGTGGCGTGTCCGAGCTCCTCGCTCATGCCGCGATGTCGCGGCGCATCTGCGCTCCGGGGAAGCTGATCATTCCGGCGGCAGCATACGCGGCCGACCGGGCGGCGGCACGCTCGTCGCCGAGCGCGGTCACTCCGACGACACGCCCGCCCGCGGTGACCACCCGCCCGTCGCGCTCGGCCGTTCCGGCGTGGAACGCCTCGACCCCGGGCGGCAGGTCGTCGAGCCCCTCGATCACGTCGCCCGACGACGAGCTCTCGGGGTAGCCGCGCGAGGCCAGCACGACGCACACGGCGGCACGCGGGTCCCACTCGAGCTCGAGCCCGTCGAGGCCGCCCGGCTTGGTGGCGGCGAGCAGCAGCGCGAGCAGGTCGGAGCGCAGCCGCGGCAACACGACCTGGGTCTCCGGGTCGCCGAAGCGGACGTTGAACTCGAGCACCTTGGGGCTGCCCTCGCCGAGCATCAGCCCGGCGTAGAGCACACCCCGGAACGGCGTCCCACGCCGCGCCAGCTCCTCGACGACGGGCTGGTGCACGGACGCGATCACCTGCTCGACGAGCGCGTCGGTGCCCGTCACGGGCGAGTAGCAGCCCATGCCGCCGGTGTTCGGTCCCGTGTCGCCCTCGCCGATGCGCTTGTAGTCGCGCGCGGGGGCGAGCGGCACTGCGCGCTCGCCGTCGCAGAGCGCCAGCAGCGAGAGCTCCTCACCCTCGAGGTGCTCCTCGACCATGACCGGCTGGTCGCCGAAGCGCCGCGCGACCAGCATCTCCTCGAGCGCGGCGCGCGCCTCGTCGGCGCCGGCGGCGATCACGACGCCCTTGCCCGCCGCCAGACCGTCGGCCTTGATCACGGCCGGGTAGCCGCTGATGGCCGCCATCCCCTCCGCGACGCCGCCCACGACCCGGTGCGCAGCCGTGGGCACGCCGGCGGCGGCCATGATCTCCTTGGCGAACGCCTTGGAGCCTTCGAGCCGCGCCGCCGCGGCGGGCGGCCCGAAGCAGCGCACGCCCTCGGCGGCGAGCGCGTCGGCGAGCCCGGCGACGAGCGGCGCCTCTGGCCCCACGACAACCAGGTCGACGGCAGCCTCGCGCGCCGCCCGCGCGAGCGCGCCGGGATCGTCCGCCGGCACGTCGAGCGGCCGCGCGTCGCGCCGGATGCCGGCGTTGCCGGGCGCGCAGAGCAGCTCGGGCGCCTGCGGTGAGCGCAGCAGGCACCGCACGAGCGCGTGCTCCCGCCCGCCCGAGCCGACCACCATGACCCGCACGCCGGGCAGCTCCTCAGACGGCGCCGATGAACTCGTCGATCGGTATCGCGGGGAGCGACTCGTAGCGGCTCGTCCCGCGCGAGCCGAGCTCGAGCGACACGCGCGCCATCGTCTTCTCGTCGGGCGCCTCGACGACGCTGATGAAGTCGAAGTGGCCGAGCGTCGCCCACTGCGCCTTGACCGACGCGCCGAGCTGCTCGACCTCGCGGTTGACCTCGCGGATACGAGCCGGGTTGTTCTTGATCGTCTGGACGCCCTCGGGGGTCAGCGTGCAGAGCATGATGTAGGTCGGCACAAGGGCTCCTCTCGAAGCGGGAAGTCGTCGCACCGTACCCGTTCACGCGGGATAAAGTTCGCCGCATGCACCGACGCTCATCGGCCTGCGGCGGCGCGCTCCTGGTCGCTCTCGCCCTGCCCGCCGCGGCTCACGCCGTGCCGACGCTCCAGCCGCTCAAGCCCTGCTACGTGACCGCGCAGACGAGCGCCGGGCCCCAGAGCGAGGGCGTCGTCGTGACGGCCGCCGGCTTCACGCCGAACTCGAAGGTCGACCTCACGATCGACGGCGCGCCGTACCCCGGCGGCGCGAGCCTGCAGACCGGCATGAGCGGCGAGCTGACGATCCCGCCTGTGCAGGCGCCGTTCGTGGCCGCCGGGAGCAGGCCGTTCACCCTGACCCTCACGGAGCAGGGCAACCCCGCGAACACGGTCTCGGCCACCTCGAAGAGCACGGCACTGGGCGTCGACGTGATCCCCAGATCGGCGGCGCCGTCCGACAGGGTCCGCTTCAAAGGCCTCGGCTTCACCCAGGACAAGCCGATCTTCGCGCACTACCTCCGCAAGGGGAAGCTGCGCAAGACCGTGCGCATGGCGCGCCGGCCGGGCGAGTGCGGCTCGTTCGCCAAGCGCCGGCGGCAGATCCCGATCTCCGAGCCGCGGTTGGGGCTATGGACCGTGCAGTTCGACCAGTCGCGCAGGCTCGTCCACCCCGCAGCCGGCAAGATCGTCTACGTGCGGCTCGGCATCCGCGTCAGGCTGGTACCGCGCTAGGTGCGAGTGCGAAGGTGAGCTCGCCTCCGGCGGCGTCGACCACGATCGTGTCGCCGCCGGCGAACTCGCCCTGCAGCAGCCCCATCGCCAGCCGGTCGACGAGGTGCTTCTGGATCACCCGCTTGAGCGGGCGCGCGCCGTAGGTCGGGTCGTAGCCCAGGTCACCCAGCAGCACCCGTGCGTCGTCGCTGAGCTCGACCGTGACGCCGCGCTCGGACACGCGCCCGATCAGGAGCGCGACCTGCAGGTCGACGATCTCCGCCAGCTGCTCGCGCGTCAGCGGCTCGAACTCGACGATGTCGTCGAGGCGGTTGACGAACTCGGGCTTGAACGCCAGCTCGACGCCGGCGCGGCCGCCGGGGATGTTCGACGTCATGATGAGGACGGTGTTCTTGAAATCGACGGTGCGGCCGTGGCCGTCCGTGAGCCGGCCGTCGTCCATCACCTGGAGCAGCACGTTGAACACGTCGGTGTGCGCCTTCTCGATCTCGTCGAGCAGCACGACGGAGTACGGCCGCCTGCGCACGGCCTCCGTCAGCTGGCCGCCCTCCTCGTAGCCCACGTATCCGGGGGGCGCGCCGACCAGCCGCGACACCGCGTGCTTCTCCATGTACTCCGACATGTCGATCCGCACCATCGCGTCCTGGGAGTCGAACATGAACTCGGCCAGCGCGCGCGCCAGCTCGGTCTTGCCGACGCCGGTCGGGCCGAGGAACAGGAACGTGCCGATCGGGCGGTCCGGGTCCTGCAGGCCGGCGCGCGAGCGGCGCAGGGCGTTGGAGACGGCGACGACCGCCTCGTGCTGCCCGATCACACGCTGGTGCAGGCGCTCCTCCATGTGGATCAGCTTGTCGACCTCGCCCTCGAGCATGCGCGATAGCGGGATCCCGGTCCAGCGCGCGACGACCTCGGCGATCTCGTCCGCGTCGACGCGCTCGGACAGGTAGACCGGCGGCTCCGCGTCGACCTCGCCGGACTCTGCCTCGGCGAGCTGGAGCTCCAGCTGCGGGATCTCGCCGTGGCGCAGCTCGGCGGCTCGCTGGTAGTCGAGCTCGCGCTCGGCGCGCTCGAGCTCGACGCGCGCCGCGTCGAGCCGCTCGCGCAGCTTGCCGTGGCCTTCGGCCTGCTCCTTCTCGCGCTCCCACTGCGCCTTCATGCCGGCGAAGCGCTCGCGCAGGTCGGCCAGCTCGCGCTCGATCTCGTCCCGGCGCTCGATCGCCGTGTCGTCCTTCTCGATCGACACGCGCTCGATCTCCAGCTGCGTCACCCGGCGCTCGACCGCGTCGATCTCCGTCGGCACCGAGGTCTTCTCGATCGACACCCGCGAGG
>DASQMT010000023.1:0-6215 GCA_035645355.1 Solirubrobacteraceae bacterium
GTGACGTCTGGCGGCTGCTCAGCCCCTGGCGCGCGCTCGGGCGCGCCACCGGGTGGCTCGCGGTGCGTGTCGCGGGGGAGCGGCTGCCGGCTCCGCTGGCGTACCCCGAGCGGCTCGGGCGCTGGCCCGCGGCGGCCGGCGTGATCGCGTTCGGGATCTGCGAGCTCGCCTGGGCCGCCGCGCGCGAGCCCGCGCCGCTCGCGGCCCTCGCGCTCGGCTACGTGGTGGCCATGCTCGTGGGGATGAGCCTCTACGGGGTCGAGGCATGTAGCCGCAACGCGGATCCGCTCGGCGTCTACTTCGGCTTCTTCGCAGCGCTCGCCCCGCTTGCGCGCCGCGACGGTGTGCTGTGCGCGCGTCCGCCGGTGCTGGGTGCCACCCGGATCGACGGGCGCGTGCCGGGAACGACGGCGACGCTGCTCGCCGGCATCGGCGTGACCGCCTTCGACGGCGCCAGCGAGGGGCCGCTGTTCAACGAGCTGCTCCCGCACCTGCAGCAGCTCTTCTCCGGGCTCGGGCTCGGGCCGGCGCGGGCGCTCGAGCTCGGCTTCGTCGCGGGGCTGGCCGCGGCGGTAGCGCTGGTGGCGCTGTTCTGGGTGCTCGCGCGACCGGCGCGCGAGCTCGCGCACTCGCTCGCGCCGATCCTCGCCGCGTACGTGGTCGCGCACTACTTCTCGCTGCTGGCATACAACGGCCAGGATCTCGCCCGCCTGGCGTCCGACCCGCTGGGCGACGGCTCCGACCTGCTCGGCGGCGCGGCCTCGACGATCGACTACGGCGTCGTGTCGGCGACCGCGATCTGGTGGGTGCAGATCGCGGCGCTGGTGCTCGGCCACGTCGCCGCGCTGGTGCTGGCGCACGATCGCGCGCTCGTGGTCCACGGCGGCCACCGCGCCGCCACCCGCTCACAGATCGTCATGCTGCTGTTGATGGTGTGCTTCACCGGCCTAGGCCTGTGGCTGCTCTCGGCGGCGAACGGATGACCACGCTGCCACTGGCGCACGCGGGCCACTGGCTCGTGCAGCTCGCCTACCTCGCACCGCTCGTCGGACTCGTCGCGATCGTGCTGCTCGGAAAGCTCCGCGACCGGCGCGAGCGGCGCCGCGCGAGTGGCATTACGGACACCTGACCGAGCACGTTGTCCGAATGTGCGCATTGCAGCGATTGCCAGTCCGACGCGCCGGGCAACCGGTTCCCGGCCGCGCACGTAGCAGGGGGAACATGAGCACAACCGAGCTGAAAGCGCTTCTCGACCAGGTAGCCGACACGCGCGAGCTGGTCCTGCGCGATGCCTCCCCCGGCCCGTCGTTCGACGCCGCCTACGACGCCTGGAGCGACGCGCACGAGGAGGCCGAGCGCGCCTACGCCGAGTGGCGCACGAGCGCGGGCACCGATCACTACGCGGTATATCGCGCCGCGCAGGACCGCGAGGACGCCGCGCAGGACGTGCTCGTGCTCTCGCGCGCGCTCCGCTAGCCGCGGGTCAGGCGATCGATGTCGTGCGCCAGCGCCTCGGGCGTGAGCTGGTCGTGCGGGAACCCGACCCGCTGGCGCCCGCGGGAGTCGACCAGGACGACGGTGGCGGAGTGGTCGAGCTCGCCGGTCTGCGGCTGGACCCCATAGCCCTTCCAGACCGGCGCGAGCGCACGCTCGTCGCCGAGCAGATAGCGCGCTCGACCGGTCATGCGGCGCTCGCTGAGGAAGCGTCGCGCGCTCGCGGCCGTGTCGCGCGCGGGGTCGACCGAGACCGCGAGCAGCGGCACGTCCGCGCCGGTGTCGTCGAGCGCGCCACGGACCTGGTCGACCAGCGCGGGGCAGGTGTCCTCGCACGTCGAGTAGACGAACGTCACGGCGACCGGCCGGCCGCGGTACTGGGCCATCGTCGCGAGCTCTCCGTCCTGGTCGCGCAGCCTGAACTTCGGTGCGCGCGCGCCGGGCGGCCGCACGAACCCAGCCCAGCCTGACTCTCCGACTGAGATCTGCTCGCTCCCGGTCGCACCGCGCGACGCGAGGAACACGCCAGTGATCGCCGCGGCGGCGCATATGGTGAGCGTCAACAGGGCGTAGGCCAAGCGCTGGGGCACGGCCTGAGGTTAGTGGGCCGGCGTTCGCCTACGCCTCCGTCAACCCGCGCCGGATCGCGTAGCGCACCAGCTCCACCCGATCGCGCATCCCGAGCTTGCGCAGGAGGTTGGCGCGATGCGACTCGACCGTCTTCTCGGCGAGATGCAGCACCTCGGCGATCTGCCTGTTCGTGTGGGCCTCGGCGATCAGCTTGAGCACCTCCCGCTCGCGCGGCGAGAGCGGCTCGTCGGGCCCGTCGGCGTCCGATTCCATCCAGTCGCGGATCAGCGAGCGCTCGACCGCATTGGTCAGGAACGCGTCGCCGCGGTGCACCGCGCGGATCGCGTTCAGCAGCGCCTGGTCGACCTCCCGCTTGAGCACGTAGCCGGACGCACCCGCCTTGAGCGCGTCGAACACGTAGCGCTCGTCGTCGTGCATCGAGAGGGCGAGCACCTGTGTCCCGGGCAGGTGCGCGCGAATCTGGCGCGCTGCCTGAAGACCGGTCATGCGCGGCATCGAGACGTCCATCACGCAGAGGTCGGGCTTGGTCTTGAGCGCCTGCTCGAAGGCGTCGACGCCGTCCTCGGCCTCCGCGACCACCTCCATGTCGGGCTGGCGGTCGATCAGCAGCTTCAAGCCGCCACGGACGATGCCGTGGTCGTCGGCGATCAGGATCCTCATGTCACTCCCATAGTCAGCTCGATCGTGGTTCCGGCTCCTGGAGCCGTGAAGACGTCCAGCGTGCCGCCGACGTGCAGCGCACGCTCCCGCATCCCGCTCAATCCGAGACCTCCCGGTCGGCCGCGGACGCGGCCGTTGTTGCGGCGCCCGGGCGCCTCGTCGAAGCCGTGGCCGTCGTCGCTGACGCGCAGCAGCGTGCGCCCGACGAACGAGAGCTCCACGTCGACGCGCCGCGCGCGCGAGTGCTTGACGACGTTCGACAGGCTCTCCTGCGTGACGCGGAAGATGACCAGCTGCTCCTCGTCGGAGAGGATCGGCACGTCGCCGTGATGGTGAAAGTGCGCCTGCATGCCGGCGCGCCGCCCGAAATCGCTGACCTGCCCCGCGAGCGCGGCGACGAGGCCGTGGTCGTCGAGCGCGGTCGGGCGCAGCTGGCGGGCGAGCGCGAGCAGCTCCTCCATCGCCCGCACGACGAGCTCCTGCGTCTCCTGCAGCTCCGAGCGCAGCTCCCAGGGAGCGTCGCCGATCGTGGCCGACAGCCGCAGCAGGATCGCCGTCAGCGCCTGGTTGACCTCGTCGTGCAGGTCTTGGGCGATCCGGGTGCGCTCCTGCTCCTGCGCGCGCAGCACGGCCCGGCCGGCGTTGCGGCGCTCGTCCTCGAGCCGCGCGAGCATCCGGTTGAACGCCTCGGTCAGCTCGTGCACCTCGCGCGCTGAGCGGCGCGGCGTCTCGGCGCGGACGCCGGGGCGCTGCAGGTTGACCTGCGTCATCGACTCGACGAGCTGCTCCATCGGCGCGAGCCGCGCGCGCAGCAGCACCGAGTTGAGCAGGATCGCGCTGGCGACGGTGAGGCCCAGCACCAGCAGGCCGTCCCCGGTCGCGACCTCCGTGAACCGATCGTGCGCGACGATCGCGGCGATCAGCGCCGTGACGCCGACGAGCACGGCGTTGACGGCCAGAACCTGTGTGAGGAGGGTGCTGCGACGCATCAGGACGGTCTGCCTCCTATCGGCAGAACGGGCCCTGAGGGTTATGAGGGGAGCACCCCAGCCACAGGGCTATACTTCCTGAAGTATTGAAACCCGACCGACTTCAAGAGGAATCGCCATGAGCCCGTCCGGAGCCGAGGTCATCCGGCAGATCAAGCAGCAGGTCGAGGAGGTCGACCCGGCCGAGGTCTCCGAGCACCTGGGCAACGGCGTCACGCTGGTCGACGTGCGCGAGTCCGAGGAATGGGACCGCGGGCACATCCCGGGCGCCGTCCATGTCCCGCGCGGCTATCTCGAGTCGCGCATCGACGGCGCGGTCGGCGATCGCGGTCAGCGCGTGGTGCTCTACTGCGCATCGGGCCAGCGCTCCGCGCTCGCCGCGCACACGCTCACCGAGCTGCTCGGCTACACGAACGTCGCGTCGATGACCGGCGGCATCACGCTCTGGAAGGACCGCGGCTACAAGGTCGACGTCCCGAAGATGCTGACCCCGGAGCAGAAGGAGCGCTACGGGCGCCATCTGCTCCTGCCCGAGGTCGGCCCCGAGGGCCAGGCGAAGCTGCTCGACGCCAAGGTGCTGCTGCTCGGCGCGGGTGGCCTGGGCTCTCCCACGGCGCTGTATCTGGCCGCCGCCGGCGTGGGCACGCTGGGAATCGTCGACGACGACGTCGTCGACCTCTCCAACCTCCAGCGCCAGGTCATCCACAACACGCACGGCATCGGGACGCCCAAGGTCGACTCGGCCGAGGCAGCGATCGCCGCGCTCAACCCCGACGTGAACGTCGTCAAGTACCCCGTGCGGCTCGGCGCGTCCAACATCATGGAGATCATCGACGGCTACGACGTGATCGTCGACGGCGTCGACAACTTTCCCACCCGCTACCTGCTCAACGACGCGACGGTGCGCCTCGGCATCCCCGTCGTCTCGGCCTCGATCCTCGGCTTCGACGGCCAGCTCTCGGTCTTCGCGCCGGGCGACGGCCCCTGCTACCGCTGCCTGTATCCCGTGCCGCCGCCGGCCGAGCTCGCGCCCTCGTGCGGCGCGAACGGCGTGCTCGGGGTTCTGCCGGGGACGATGGGCCTGCTGCAGGCGACCGAGGTCGTGAAGCTCGTGACCGGCATCGGGGAGCCGCTGATCGGCCGCCTGCTGCTGTACGAGGCGCTCGGCGCGACGTTCACCGAGCTCAAGGTGCGGCGTGACCCGGACTGCCCGATCTGCTCGCGCGACCCGTCCGAGATCACCGACGAGGAGCTCGGCGTGTTCCCTGACTACGAGGCGTTCTGCGCCGCGGCCGGGTAGCGTCGACCGATGCCACTGATCAAGATCCCAGTCGTGCTGCGCCCCTCGGTGGGCGGTGAGAAGGAGGTGCGCGCCGACGGCGACGACGTCGGCACCGTCCTGCGCTCGCTGGCGGACGCCCACCCGGACCTGAGCTCCCAGCTGTTCGGCGCCGACGGCTCGCTCAACCGCTACGTCAACGTCTACCTCAACGACGAGGACGTACGCGTCCTCGGGGGGCTCGAGACGCCGGTCGGCGAGTCCGACGTCCTCAACGTGCTGCCCGCGATGGCCGGCGGGCGATAACGGCGCGCGGCGCGCGGAGCGCGGGCGACCCGGAGGCCGCCCGCGCCCGCTCGAGTTATCTGCCGGTCGCTTGCGCGCGCCGGCGCGAGATCGCGTCGACGCTGGCGGCGACCAGGAGCACGACGCCGTTGACGATGAACTGCGTCCCCGACTTCTGCGTCACGAGCGGCAGGCCGTTGGCGATCACCGCCACGACGAGCCCGCCCGTGACCGCGTCGTAGACGCGGCCGCGCCCGCCGAAGAGGCTCGTGCCGCCGATCACGGCCGCGCCGACCGCGTAGAGCAGCGTCTGGGCGCCGCCGGTGGTGGGGGAGACCGAGTTGTCGCGCGAGGCGAGCAGGATGCCGGCCACGATCGCGAGCGTCGTGCACATCACGAAGCACACCGTCTTGATGTTCGCGACGTTGATGCCGGCCCGCCGTGCGGCCTCGGCGTTGCCGCCGACCGCGTAGACGTGGCGGCCGAACCCGGTCCGGCTGAGCAGGAACGAGAGCCCGACGACGAGCGCCGCCACGAGTGGCACGACCCAGGGAACGCCCTGGATGATGATCCGCGCCGTCTCGCGCTGGCGCTCCTGGTTGAGCAGGAACACGGCGATGAAGACGAGCGCGGCGAGTGCCGCGGTCTTCGCAGCCCAGACCGACATCGCCTGTGTCGGCAGGCCCTCCTTCTTGCGCGAGCGGATCTGCAGCAGGCCGGCCCCGGCTATCCCCGCGACCACGATGACGGCGAACAGCCAGCCGAGCGCGACCGGCATGTTGTCGTTCATCACGCTGAGGACCGCGTCGTCGCGGATCGGGATCGTCCCGCCCTCGCCGATGATCAGCAGCATCGCGCCCTGCAGGGCGAGGAAGAACGCGAGCGTCACCACGAAGCTTGGGATCCCGAGCCGAGCG
>DASQMT010000024.1:0-3100 GCA_035645355.1 Solirubrobacteraceae bacterium
ACAAGTCGGCCGCCTCGACGGCGCGCAAGTCATCGTCCGCCAAGCCGGCCGCGACGCGCAAGTCGACGACGACGGCAGGCAAGTCCCCGTCGACGCGGGGCAAGTCCGCCTCCGCATCGCGCTCGACCGCGGCCGCATCCCGCTCCACCTCGTCCGCGGCGAAGAAGCCGGCGACGCGCAAGTCGACCGCCGCGCGCAAGCCGGCGAAGCCGCGCTCCTCGACGCGTGGCGGCGGGACCGGCTCCGGATCCTAGGCGCCGTGGCCGCCAGCTTCCGGTCGCCGGCCGAGTTCAAGGCGGTGATCGACCGGGTCTTCTCGATGATGGACGAGGATCCCGAGATGGGCCCGAAGCTGCGCGATGCCGACGTGCCGATGCGCTACGAGTTCGAGGACCTCGACCTCGTGGCCAATATCCGCGCCGCGCGCAGCGACGAGGACGGAAACCTCTACTGGGAGTGGTCCGAGGACGTCGACTGGGAGCCGCGCGTGCAGATGGCGATGTCGTCCGACACCGCCAACAAGTACTTCCAGGGCAAGGAGAACGTCGCGCTTGCGATCGCCCGACGGCGGATCAAGTCAGGTGGCGACGTCAAGGCGGCGCTCGCGCTGATGCCCGTCACCAAGCCGGTCTTCGCCCAGTATCGCGCCATGATCGAGCAGGAGTACCCGCACCTCGTCGTCTGATTTCCCGGCCCGTGGTTGACAGGCCGGGTGTGCGGGAGTAGACCTTGTGGCACGATCAAGGCAACAGGCCGGGAAGTGGGGGACGGGAGTTCCCTGCAAGGCGTCGCGAACACCACGAACGCCGCCGGCCGAGGCAGCGGGCCGCATTGCCCGCCGGCGGCGGGATCTTCATCCGAAGACCCGCCGCTTTCTTTCTCCGACCGGCTGCCGGTGCTCGCCGGCGACCTGATCGACCGCGTGACGGCGACAGGGCTGCTGAAGCCCGGCCGGAGCGTGCTCGTGCTGCTCTCGGGCGGGCGCGACTCGGTCTGCCTGCTCGATCTGGCCGTGCGCATCGTGGGCTCTGCGAACGTCGCGGCGCTGCACTGCAACTACGGCCTGCGCCAGGCCGCGGAAGCCGACGAGCGCCACTGCGCGGGGCTGTGTGAGCGGCTCGGCGTCAGCTTTCACGTCCGCCGTCCGCGACCCGTGCCGGCCACGGGCAATCTCCAGGCCTGGGCGCGCGACACGCGCTACGGCGCCGCGATCGAGCTCACCATCGGACTGGGCGGTGACATCGCCGCCGGGCACACCGCCTCCGATCAGGTCGAGACGGTGCTCTACCGCCTCGCCGCGTCGCCGGGTCGGCGCGCGCTGCTCGGCATGGCCGCACGCGACGGGCGGCTCGTGCGGCCGCTGCTGGGCGTCTCGCGGGAGGAGACCGCCACCCACTGCACGGCGCGCGGCCTGGAGTGGCGCGAGGACGTCACGAACGAGGCGTCCGGCTTCGCGCGCAATCGCGTGCGCCACGAGCTGCTGCCGGCGCTGCGCTCGCTGCATCCCGCGGCCGAGGCGAACGTGCTGAGCACGCTGCGGCTGCTGCGCGACGAGGCGGCGGTGCTCGACGGGCTCGTGGACGAGGCGCTCGCGCGCGCCGGCGACCCGCCCGCGCTCAGCGCGCTGCGCGAGCTGGCGCCGGCGCTGCGCCGGCTCGCGCTGCAGCGGCTCGCCGACCGTTCCGCGGGCGGCCGGGCGCCGGCGATCGGGCATCGCGCTGCCGAGGTGCTGGCGCTCGGCGACGGCGGTGCGCTCGACCTGGGTGGCGGGCTGCGCGTCGAGGTGCGCGGCGGCGCGCTGCGCTTCGGCGCCAGCCAGGGCCCGGCGGCGCCGCGCTCCGACCCCGCGCGCCCCTAGGATGCGCGCACACAAGTGCTGCGCGACCCCAGCATCGGAGAGATCCTCGTCCAGGCGGACGACCTGCGGCACCGCGTGCGCCAGCTCGGGGAGGAGATCTCGCGCGATTACGCCGACAAGGACCTGCTCCTGATCGGGGTGCTCAAGGGCGCCGTCTTCTTCCTCGCCGACCTGATGCGCGCGATCGACGCGCCCTGCGAGGTCGACTTCATGGCGGTCGCGTCCTACGGGTCGGCGACCGAGTCGTCGGGCGTCGTGCGGATCCTCAAGGACCTCGATACGCCGATCGAGGGCCGCGACGTGCTGATCGTCGAGGACATCGTCGACTCGGGCCTGACGCTGCAGTACCTGCTGCGCACGCTCGAGGCGCGCGGGCCCGCCTCACTCGAGGTGTGCGCGCTCCTGACGAAGCCCGACCGCCGCACCGTAGACCTGCCGACGCGCTACATCGGCTTCGAGATCCCGGACAAGTTCGCGATCGGCTACGGGCTCGATCACGCCGAGCGCTACCGCAACCTGCCGTACGTCGCGGCGTTATCAGTCGCATAGCTCCGACGCCCAGACTGGAACCACGTGTCTCGCAAGCTGCGGATGCGGAGCTGACCCGCTGATACCTTTGGACCTCACATGAGCCGCTTCTTCAAGAGCGCCGCGTTCCCGATCCTGATCGTGATCGTGCTGGCGTTCTTCGCCTCCAAGCTGATCTCCCGCTCCGACGAGGCGCCCGCGACGTCCTTCTCGCGCTTCCTCACGCAGCTCGAGAGCGGTGACGTGAAGGCCGTCACGATGAAGACGAAGGACAACTCGATCGAGGTCCGCCTCAACAAGGCGGAGAAGAACAAGTACACGGTCGGCTACCCCGCCGACTACGCCGAGGTGCTGGTCAACAAGCTGCGCCAGGAGCAGGCGACCGGCAACATCAGCGACTTCGACGTCAAGCCGGCGCGCACCAACGTGCTGTTGAGCATGATCGGCTGGATCCTGCCGGTGATCATCTTCATCGGGTTCTGGCTGTTCTTGATGAATCAAGTCCAGGGCGGCGGGTCCAAGGTGATGTCGTTCGGCAAGTCGCGCGCGAAGCGAATGTCCGTGGACTCGCCGAAGATCACGTTCCGCGACGTGGCGGGGGTCGACGAGGCGGTCGAGGAGCTGCACGAGATCAAGGAGTTCCTCGAGAACCCGAAGAAGTTCCAGGCCCTCGGCGCCCGCATCCCGAAGGGAGTGCTGCTGTACGGGCCGACT
>DASQMT010000025.1:0-3501 GCA_035645355.1 Solirubrobacteraceae bacterium
CCGCCCGGCTCCAGTCACGCGGGGCCGCGCCCGCGCAGGCCGAGGCGGCGGCGCGCCTCAGCCTGGGCGACGGCGAGCGCGCGCTCGACCTCGCGCAGGGCGACGGTCCCGCCCTGCGCGACCGCGCCGAGGCCTTCGCGCGCGCGCCGCTGCACGGCCGCACCGGCGCCGAGCGCCCCTGGCTCGCGCTGCTGGCGCTCGCCGCCAAGCGCGGCGCGGCGGCGCGCGCGGCGCACGAGGGCCGGCTCGCGGAGGAGCTGCAGTACCTCCCGCGCAAGGAGCACCGCAAGCGCGAGACCGAGGCCGGCGAGCAGGCGCGCCGCGCCGAGCGCCGCGCACGCACCGCCGCGCTCGACCACGGCCTGCAGCTCGCGGGGCTGTGGTATCGCGACCTCGCCTGCGTCGTCGCCGGCGCCCCCGAGCTCGCCCACCACGCCGATCGCGCGCCCGAGCTCGCCGAGGACGCGCGCGACCGGCCGCTCGCCGCGCTGCACGAGGCCACCGCGCTCGTCGACGACTTCCGCGCGCGGCTCGCGCTCAACGTGATGGAGGATCTCGCCTGCGAGGCGCTCGCCTTCCGGCTCGAGCGGCTGCTCAGCGCGACTGCTCGAGCTCCTGCTGCGCGAACCGCTTGACGTCCTCGGGCGGCTCGGGGAAGCACGGGTCCATCGCCTGCAGCACGCCGGATAGCACGCGCGCGATCACGTAGTTGCGATACCAGCGGTGGTCGGCGGGGACTACGTACCACGGCGCCCAGCGCGTGCTCGTGGCGCTGACGGCCTCCTCGTAGGCCTGCTGGTACTCGTCCCAGCGCTCGCGCTCCTTGATGTCGTTCGCCGACCACTTCCAGTACTTGTCCTGGCGCTGCAAACGCTCCCGGAACTTCTCCAGCTGCTCGTCCTTGGAGATGTGCAGGAAGAACTTGACGATCGTCGTGCCCTCGCGCACGAGCATCCGCTCGAAGTCGTTGATCGAGTCGAAGCGCGAGCGCCAGAGCTCCTCCGGCGCCAGGTCCTTGACCCGCACGACGAGCACGTCCTCGTAGTGCGAGCGGTTGAAGACGTGGATCATGCCGTTGGCCGGGGTCGCCTGGTGATAGCGCCAGAGGAAGTCGTGCGCGGCCTCGTCGCTGGACGGCTCCTTGAACGAGTAGACGCGCACTCCCGAGGGGTTCGTCCCGCGTAGGACGTGCTTGACGGTGCCGTCCTTGCCGGCCGCGTCGATGCCCTGCAGCACGACCAGCAGCGAGCGCTGCTCCTCCGCGTAGAGGCGCTCCTGGAGGTCGGCGATCCGCTGGCCGAGCTCCTCGTACTCGGCCGCCACCTCGTCCGCGCCGGTGAGGTCGCCGGTGTCGGCCGCGTCGTGCTCGGCGAGCTTGAACTGCTCGTCCGGCTCGACGCGGTAGCGCGCGAAGTCCGCGAGCTGGGGAGCCTCGACCTCCATGGCGGCGGGCTACCCCTTGTACGCTCGGCGCATGCCGGCGGGGATAGTGCTCGCGGGCGGCCGCTCGAGCCGCATGGGCACGCCGAAGGCGTGGCTCGACTGGCACGGCTCGACGCTGTTGCGGCGTGCGTGCGGCATCGTCGCACGCGGGGCGGGCGGCCCGGTCGTCGTCGTGCGCGCGCCGGGGCAGGAGCTGCCTCCGCTGCCCGACGGGGTGCGCGTCGTCGAGGATGCGCGCGAGGGTCGCGGCCCGTTGCAGGGGATCCTCGCGGGGCTGCGGGCGGTCGACGCGGACGTCGCCTTCGTCGCCTCCGTCGACCTGCCGCTGCTGCACCCGCGCTTCGTCGCCGCCGTCTGCCGCGGGGTGGAGGGGGCGGACGTCGCAGTGCCGCACGTGGGCGGCTTCCGCCAACCGCTGGCAGCCGCCTACCGCGTCGCGCTCGCGCCGCTGGTGGCGGAGCTCGTCGAGGCCGGCGACATGAAGCCGGCGTTCCTGTTCGAGCGCTGCGAGACGCGCTGGCTGGAGGAGCTGCCGCACCCCGAGAGCGTGCGCAACCTCAACGCGCGCGCGGACTACGAGGCGGCGCTCGCCGAGCCTGAGCCGCTTGTGAGCGTGCGCGGATTCGGACCGCTCAAGCGCCCGCGCGCGACGCTGCGGGCGGCGACGCTCGGCGGCGCCGCGGCGTCGTTCGGCGTGGCGCTCGACGGCCACGTGCTCGCGGCGCTCAACGGCGACCAGATCGCGCGCGACCCGCTCGAGCCGCTCGCCGAGGGTGACGAGGTCGCGCTGATGGCCGCCGACGCCGGCGGTTGACGCGACGGCGCCCGCTGGGTGCGGGCCATCGACGCCACTAGCCTTGAGCGTGTGACCGAAACGCGCGACGCCGCCGCCGCGATGACCTCGGCGGCGCCACCCTCGCTCGCCGATGCCGTCGGCGGGCCGCTGGGCGTCGCCGAGTCCGCCCTGCCGGCGGCGGCGTTCGTGCTCACCTACACGATCTCGGGCCAGGACACGCGCACAGCGGTTATCGCAGCCGTCGCGCTGGGCGTGCTGTTCGCGCTGGCGCGGATCGTGCGCGGGCAGACGCTGCAGTTCGCGCTGGCCGGGCTGGGCGGCCTGGCGCTGTCGGCCTACGTCGTCTCGCGGACCGGCAAGGCCGAGGACTTCTTCCTCCCCGGGCTGCTCGCGAACGCCGGCTACGCGCTCGCGTACCTGATCTCGATCGTCCTGCGCCGGCCGCTGCTGGGCTACGTCGTCGCGGCGCTGCGCGGCGGCGACATGAGCTGGCGCAGGGATCCGGCCGCTGTGCGCTCGTACAGCCGCGCGAGCTGGATCTGGGTCGGCCTCTTCTCGCTGCGCCTGGCCGTGCAGCTGCCGCTCTACCTGGCGAGCGCCCTGACCGCGCTCGGCGTCGCGCGGATCGCGATGGGCATCCCGCTGTTCGCGATCGGCATCTGGCTGTCGTGGCTGATCCTGCGTCCGCGCGAGCCGCTCGCGACCGCGTCGTAGTCTTGTCTGTGATGCCACCGGGCGGCTACTTCGGCAGGGCGCTCGTCGTTGACCTCGACGGGCCTGAGAGCCATGCGCTGGCGTTGGAGGAGGACGTCCTGCGCGCGGCGATCGGCGGCGCCGGCCTCGGCACGCACCTGCTGCACCTGCTCGCGCCGCCGGAGGTCGAGCCGCTGGCGCCCGAGGCGCCGCTCGCGTTCGTGTTCTCGCCGCTCGTCGGCACGCCGCTGACGACGAGCGCGAAGTTCGCCGTCGTCGCGAAATCGCCGCTGACCGACCGCCTCAACGACGCGCTCGCCTCGAGCCACTTCGCGATCGCCGGCAAGCTGACCGGCCACGACGCGATCGTCGTCCGCGGCGCCTGCGCCGAGCCGAGCGCGCTGGTCGTGGACGCCGCCGGCGCCCGCCTGGAGCCGGCCGGCGACCTCTGGAGCCTGTCCGCCGCCGAGGCCGAGACCCGGCTGCGCGAGCGGCTCGGACCGGCCTACCGGGTGGCGGCGATCGGGCCCGCGGGGGAGAACCTCGTGCGCTACGCCACCGTCTCGCAC
>DASQMT010000026.1:0-3349 GCA_035645355.1 Solirubrobacteraceae bacterium
CTGCTGCGGCTCGGCGGGCTGCACGCCGACGATGCGGCCGCGCGCACCGCCGCCGCCGGCGCGCTCGCGTCCGGCGCCGCCGCGGATCGCTTCGCGCGCATGTGCGCGGCGCTCGGCGGCCCCGCCGACCTGCTCGACGACCCCGAGCGTCACCTCCCGCGCGCGCCGCACGCGCTCGAGGTCTTCCCGGACGCCGCCGGCCACGTGCGCGCCATCGCCGTCCGTGACATCGGCGTCGCGGTGCTCGAGCTGGGCGGCGGGCGGTTGCGTGAGGACGCTGCGATCGACCACTCCGTCGGCCTGGTCGACGTCGCCGGTCTGGGGGAGGCGGTCGGCCCGGGCGCGCGGCCGCTCGCGGTGGTCCACGCGCGCGACGCGGCCTCCGCCGAGCAGGCGGCGCGGCGCCTGCGTGCGGCGTTCGAGGTCGGCGACCCGCCGGACAGGCTGCCGCCGCTGACCGAGGCCGTGGAGTGACAGCACCGCAGCTCGTGGGCGTGCCGCTCGCCGAGCTGCACGTCCACCTCGAGGGCACCGCGACGCCGGGGCTCGTCGCTCGCCTGGCCGCCCGCAACGGCGTCGACGTCCCGCCCGGCACGATCGCGGGCGATCGCTACCTGTGGCGCGACTTTCTCGACTTTCTCGCGACGTATGATCGCGCGGCCAGCGTCGTGCGCACGGCGCAGGACTACCGCGACGTCGCGTTCGAGTACCTGATGACGTGCGCCGCCGAGGGCGCGGTCTACGTCGAGCTGACGGCGTCGCCGGATCACGCGGCCGAGGTCGGGCTCGGCTACGCGGACATGGTCGCGGGCGTCGCGCAGGGGATCGACGACGCGCGCGCCGCCACGGCGATCGAGAGCCGCGTGATCGTCACGGCGGTGCGCAACTTCGGCGCCGCCCGCGGGGAGGCGATCGCGCGCGCCGCCGCCGACCAGCCGCATCCGTACGTGACGGGCTTCGGGCTGGCGGGCGACGAGGCCGGCTATCCGCCGGCGCCGTTCGCGCGCGCCTTCGAGATCGCGCACGCGGCGGGTCTGGGGCTGACCTGCCACGCGGGCGAGTGGGCGGGCCCGGAGTCCGTGCGCGGCGCGCTCGCGCTGCCCGTGCCCGTCGCGCGCCTCGGCCACGGGGTGCGCGCGGTGGAGGATCCTGCGCTCGTGCGCGAACTGTCCGAGCGCGGCATCGTGCTCGAGGTCTGCCCGACGTCCAACGTCGTCCTGAGCGCCTACCCCGGCTATCCCGAGCACCCGTTCCGGCTGCTGCGCGACGCGGGTGTGCGCGTCACGCTCGGCTCGGATGATCCGCCCTACTGGCAGGCCAGCATCGGCGGCGAGTACGCGGTCGCGCGGCGCGAGTGGGGGCTCGACGACGCCGCACTGCTCGCGATCACGCGCACCGCCATCGAGGCGGCATTCGCACCGGAGGCGCTCAGATCCGCGCTCTTAGCGCGAATTCAGCAATGAGCCACCGACTGTTGCAATAGGCTCACGCGCAACTGGAGTGGGGCGCAACGCAACTTGAGCGACAGGGGATGAGCACCGTGAACGGGAACTTTTTGCGACTGCTGCTGATCGCGGTGCTGGCGCTGTGCATGGGCACGGCCGTCGCCTGCGGTGAGGACGAGGAGCCGGCGGACTCGGGCGGAGCGGCCGCCACGGCCGAGCCGGAGAAGAAGATCAAGGTCGGCATGGTCACTGACATCGGCGGGCTCAACGACCGCTCGTTCAACGAGTCGGCGTACAAGGGCCTGAAGCGCGCCGAGTCCGAGCTGGGCGTCGAGATCCGCGCGATCACGTCCAAGTCCAACGCCGACTACGTGCCGAACCTCTCGACGCTCGCGCGCCAGAAGTTCGACGTCGTGTTCGCGGTCGGGTTCCTGATGGCGGAGGCGACCGAGAAGGTGGCCAAGTCGTTCCCGACCACCAACTTCGCGATCATCGACTTCCCCCAGGCGGCGATGAAGTCCAAGCCGAAGAACGTCGCCGGCCTGCTGTTCGCCGAGAACGAGGCCGGGTACCTCGTCGGCTACATGGCCGGCCTGTACGTCAAGGACAAGGGCGGCGATCAGGTCATCTCGTCCGTCGGCGGCCAGAAGATCCCGCCGGTCGACGGCTACATCGCTGGGTACCAGGCCGGCGCGAAGGCCGCCAACCCCGACGTCAAGACGCTCAACGGCTACTCGGAGGACTTCGTCGACCAGGCCAAGTGCAAGGAGCTGGCGCTCAACCAGATCGGTGAGGGCTCGCAGGTCGTCTTCCAGGTCGCAGGCGGCTGTGGCCTCGGGGCGCTCGACGCCGCCAAGGAGAAGGGCGTGCAGGGCATCGGCGTGGACGTCGACCAGGCCTTCCTCGGCGACCAGGTGATGACCTCGGCGCTCAAGAAGATCGACGAGGCGGTGTTCACCACGATCCAGGAGGTCCAGGACGACGCCTTCAAGGCCGGTACGGACACGCTGTTCAACGTAGAGAACGACGGTGCCGGCTTCGGCGAGGTCAATGCGGAGGGCGAGAAGTACAAGGACAAGGTCCAGGAGCAGGCCGACAAGATCGCGGCCGGCGAGATCAAGGACATCCCGACCGAGGTCCCCTAGCCTGACCGACAAGAGCACCCCGCTCGCCCTCGAGCTCAAGGGCGTCACCAAGCGCTTCGGAGCGCTGACCGCCAACGACTCCGTCGACCTCGACGTGCGTCGCGGCGAGGTGCACGCCCTGCTCGGGGAGAACGGCGCGGGCAAGTCGACGCTCATGAACGTCCTCTACGGGCTGCACCAGCCCGACGAGGGCGAGATCCGCCTGCGCGGCGAGCCGGTCCGGATCGGCTCGCCGCGGGAGGCGATCGGGATGCGCATCGGCATGGTGCACCAGCACTTCATGCTGATCCCGGTCATGACCGTGGCCGAGAACGTCGTGCTGGCATCCGAGCCGCGCAAGGGCGGGCTGCTCGACATCGGCGCCGCCGAGAATCGGGTGCGCGAGCTGTCGGAGCGCTTCGGCCTGAGGGTCGATCCGCGCGCGCGCGTCGAGGACATCGGCGTCGGCCAGCAGCAGCGCGTCGAGATCCTGCGCGTCCTGCACCGCGGCGCGGACGTGCTGATCCTCGACGAGCCGACGGCGGTGCTCACGGCGCAGGAGATCGCCGAGTTGTTCAAGGTCCTGCGAAACCTCACGGCGGAGGGCGTCTCGGTCATCTTCATCACCCACAAGCTGCGCGAGGTGCTCGAGATCGCCGACCGCGTCACCGTGCTGCGGCGCGGCAAGAAGGTCGAGACCGTCGCGACCGAGGGCGCGACTGAGGCGAGCCTCGCCAAGCTGATGGTGGGTCGCGACGTGCTGTTCCGGGTCGAGAAGGA
>DASQMT010000027.1:0-3622 GCA_035645355.1 Solirubrobacteraceae bacterium
ATCGCGCCTCCCCGCGAGCGGTGACGGCGCAGTGCCTCGGCCCATTCGGGATCGCGCACGCAGACGGCGCCGAGGACCAGGTCGGAGTGGCCGGAGAGCGCCTTCGTCGCGCTGTACATCACCGCGTCCGCGCCATGCTCGAGCGGCCGCTGCCCGAGCGGCGTCGCGAGCGTGTTGTCGACCGCGAGCCGGCCGCCGGACGCATGCACGGCCTCGGCGACCGCGGCGATGTCGCACACGTCGAGGCCGGGATTCGAGGGCGTCTCGACCCAGGCCAGCTTCGCTCCCGCGCAGGCGGCGACGATCGCCTCCGTGTCCGTCGGCACGAGCCGCACCTCGACCCCGCGCGGGGTGAGCCGGTCGGCCGCGACGCCGCGCACTCCCGGGTAGCCGTCGCGCACCGCCACGAGCACGTCACCCGCGCCGAGGGCCGGCTCGAGCACCGCGCAGAGCGCCGCCATGCCGGACGAGAACAGCACGCTCTCGGCCTCCTCGAGCGCGCCGAGCGCCGCCTCGACGACCGACCATGTCGGGTTGCCGTCGCGCGTGTAGCCGTACGCCGAGGAGTCGAGGTCGCCGCGCAGGTGGAACGGCGCAGCCAGCGCCGGGCCCGGCTGCAGGGGCGCGCCCTGCTCGGCCGGCGGCATGCCGGCGTGCACGGCGCGGGTGGACGGTCCGCGCGCCACTAGCGCGACATCGCATTGCTCACGCGCAAGAGGCTAGCCTGGCCGCATCGTCCGTCGCATCGCCGCCGCCGCGCTGCTGTTCCTGGCGCTCGCCGGGCCAGCAGCCGCGCAGCCGCCGCCCGGCTGGCATCCGGACGTCGGCGCCGCCCGCGCATGGGCGGCGGGACGCTCCGGCGACGTGAGCTTCGCCGTGCGAACGGAGCGCCGCGCCTGGAGCTGGCGCGGGGCGGCGCAGTACCGCTCGGCCAGCCTCGTCAAGGCAATGCTGCTCGTCGCCTACCTGCGGCGTCACGACGTGCGCCGGCGGGCCCTGCGAGCCGAGGAGCGCGCACGGCTGGACCCGATGGTCCGGCGCTCGGACAACCGCGCAGCCGATGCCGTGCACGCGCGGGTCGGGCTGAGCGGCCTAACCGCGCTCGCGGGCCGCGCCGGCATGGCGGACTTCGTGCCGCATCCCGTCTGGGGCGGCTCGCTGGTGACCGCCGACGACCAGGCGCGCTTCTTCCTGCGCATCGACAGGCTCGTGCCGCGGCGGCACCGAGCGTACGCGCTGGCGCTGCTGCGCGGCATCGTCGGCGGCCAGCGCTGGGGCATCCCGGCTTCGCGCCCCGCCGGCTGGCGGATCGCGTTCAAGGGCGGCTGGGGCACGGGCGTCACCCGCCAGGTCGACCACCAGGCCGCGCTGCTCACCAACGCGGGGCTGCGCGTCTCGATCGCCGTGTTGAGCGCCGACAACCCGTCCGACGGCTATGGGGCCGAAACGCTCCGCGGCGTGGCAGCGCGGCTGTTGCGCGGGCTGGCGGGAACAGTGATCGGGAGCGTCGTCCGAGCGCGCCGCGGGCTGGGCCTGCCGCGGCACGGTCGCTGATCGCCCGCTTCCGAGAGCTGGCCTGCCAGCGGCGAGCGATGGCCGCCGGCGCGTGCCGGCGACCATCGCCGCGCAGGGTTATTCGGCGTCGGGCTCCGAGACGGCCGGCTGGTCCAGCGCGCCACCGTCGTCGATGCCCTTGTCGTCCTCGTCGTCGGTCTCGCCCTCACGGGCGCCGACGGCGGCCGGCACCGGCTCCTCCGGCGGCACGACCGAGAGCAGCATCTCGCGCTCGTCGCCCTCCGGCGCGGGCTCGACCATCACGGTCGCGCCGGCGATCAGCTCGGACTTGAGCACGAAGTCCGCCAGCGGGTCCTCGATGTAGCGCTGGATCGCGCGGCGCAGAGGGCGAGCGCCCATCGCCGGGTCCCAGCCCTTGTCGACGAGGAAGTCCTCGGCGGCATCGCTCAGGTCGAGCTGCAGGTCGCGCTCCGCGAGCGACTTGCGGATCCGCCGCAGCAGGAGATCGACGATCTGCTTGATCTCGCTCTTCTGCAGCTTGTGGAACACGATCACGTCGTCGATGCGGTTGAGGAACTCGGGGCGGAAGACCTTCTTGAGCTCGCCCATCACCCGGTTCTTCATGTCGTCGTACGTCATGCCGTGCTCGGAGTCCCCGACGGAGAAGCCGAGCGGCGTGTTGCGCGCGATCTCCGACGCCCCGATGTTCGACGTCATGATCACGATCGCGTGGCGGAAGTCGACCGTCCGGCCCTGCGAGTCGGTCAGGCGCCCGTCCTCCAGGATCTGCAGGAGGATGTTGAACACGTCCGGGTGCGCCTTCTCGATCTCGTCGAGCAGCAGCACGGAGTACGGCTTGCGCCGCACCGCCTCGGTCAGCTGGCCGCCCTCGTCGTAGCCCACGTAGCCGGGCGGCGAGCCGACGAGCCGCGACACGGCGTGCTTCTCCATGTACTCCGACATGTCGATCCGCACCATCGCGTCCTCGTCGCCGAACAAGAACTCGGCCAGCGTCCGCGCCAGCTCCGTCTTGCCCACGCCCGACGGGCCGAGGAAGACGAACGAGCCGGTCGGCCGCTTCGGGTCCTTGAGCCCCGCGCGCGAGCGCCGGATCGCCTTCGAGATGACCTCGATCGCCTGATGCTGGCCGATGACGCGCTTGTGCAGCTCGTCCTCCATGCGCATCAGCTTCTGGGTCTCCGCCTCGGTCAGCTTGAAGACCGGGATGCCCGTCCACATCGAGACGATGTCGGCGATCTCCTCCTCGCCGATCGAGGGGCGCTCGCCGCTCTCGCCCGACTCCCAGGCCTCCTCGAGCTCGCGCTTCTTGTTCGTCAGGCGCCGCTCCGCGTCGCGCAGCTGGGCCGCCTTCTCGAACTCCTGGTTCTCGATCGCGGCCTCCTTCTCGCGCCGCGTCGTCTCGATCTCCTCCTCGAGCTCCCGGTACACGGGCGGGGAGGACATCGACTTGATGCGCATGCGCGAGGCGGCCTCGTCGATCAGGTCGATCGCCTTGTCGGGCAGGAAGCGGTCGGAGATGTAGCGGTCCGCCAGCTCCCCCGCCGCGACCAGCGCCTCGTCGGTGATCGTGACCTTGTGATGCGCCTCGTAGCGGTCGCGCAGGCCCTTGAGGATCTGCACGCACTCCTCGAGCGACGGCTGGTCGACGATGATCTTCTGGAAGCGACGCTCCAAGGCGGAGTCACGCTCGAGGTACTTGCGGTACTCGTCGAGCGTCGTCGCGCCGACGGTCTGCAGCTCACCGCGCGCCAGCGCCGGCTTGAGGATCGAGGCCGCGTCGATCGCGCCCTCCGCGGCACCCGCGCCAACGAGGTTGTGGAGCTCGTCGATGAACAGGATGATGTCGCCGCGCTGGGTGATCTCCTTCATCACCTTCTTCAGGCGCTCCTCGAACTCGCCGCGGTACTTCGAACCCGCGACCAGCGCCGCCAGGTCCAGCGTGTAGATCTGCTTGTTCTTCAGCGTCTCCGGGACCTCGCCGCTCGTGATCTGCTGGGCAAGCCCCTCGACGACGGCGGTCTTGCCCACGCCGGGCTCGCCGATCAGGACCGGGTTGTTCTTCTGGCGCCTGGAGAGGATCTGCATG